>JAGNPC010000229.1 GCA_017989795.1 Paludibacter sp.
TGGCAGTAGTAGTCCATCCATTTTTATATATTCTTCGTGGAGTTTTTCCTTTTGAATCTTCATAAGGATTCACAACGTTTACACAGCCATTATCATAACATATTATTAATCGTTCGTTTTTTAATGATTTTACAATTGGTAACTGACATAAAACAGTGTCTGAGTTTACAGGCGATTTTTGAAATGACCAGCCACCATCTTTATAGAAAGTAAAATGTCTCCATACATCCTCTGTAGGCTGATTTGCTGTTAGCAAATGATCGATGATTTTTTCATTTGTAATTTCAACCTTGTTACTATCACTTTTAGTTTCTGATAAATTGCTTATTTCAACAACTTCGTCATGAGTACATGTTTCATCTGCATTAAACTTGTCCTGATAATCTTTATTACCCGATAATCGGATATTGTTACGCTCTAACAAACGTTGTTCAATAAACCATGTAATGGCATCGCCTTTTAAATGTTGCGTTAATTGCCCTGTACGTTCGTATAGCGCAGTTCCATTTAAGTATATAGGTACCAAAACCTTATTTATTGTGATTGTACAATAATCCTTATTCCCTTCTTTTTGGAAGTTGAACATTATATTGCTGTTTGAGACCTGACCTAACAGGTATTTTACCGAATTACGAATTTTATTTTCGTAACCATCAATATTCATTTGGTAGCTGTAATAATCGCGTTGACTTGAGTTTAAATATTCAAAGTCTTTGTTTATGCCAATCACATTACCCGAGTCATTTACACCAATATAGAGTGTACCGCCATTCCGGTTCTGGAAACCAGCAATTGCTTTCGCAATAATTTGTATTTGCTTATCAATGTCAGGTTCAATGGAATCGGCAGGGTAAATAATCGAACTTTTAAATTCGGTATTATCATCTTCTCTTCCCAACAGGCTATCTTTAGTATAAATGACCTCTTCTGCTATTTGTTTTTCAGCTAAGGCATTAGTATCGACAATCAAATCGTCGGCAACTGTAATAAGTTTTAAGTAGTCGGTATTATTATTTTTTTCTACAATACCATCAACTATCAACGAGAATATATCGCTAATTTCTCGTTGCTTTTCGTTCACTACAGGATAGTGTCTGTGTTCAATACCAAAAGGATCGCGCAATCGATAATAAAATGCATTGGTAGTAGTATCAGTCTGTTTACCAATTACTTTAAATGAATACTCAGTGCCTGGCTCCTGATAACATTCGTTGAGTACGTTCCACTTTAGTTGTGCTAATTTTGGTAAACCCCATATATTTACATCGGTTACAACGCATTGTAGCAATTTAGGAAGATTACTATTTTCCCACTCTAACTGATAGTCGTAAGGTCTTACGGTATAAGTATCTCTCTCACCATTACTTAGGTAAATATATTCTCGTTCGTCTGCTGATTTCTTAATTTCAACTACAGCAAAAGTTTCTATTTCACCAATTTTATATTCTTTCATACTACTTTTTTTTTGTTTGCGATTTCTCTAAATTAGCTTGTTTGTAAGCATAAATTGACGATGTTGTATTTTTTGGACAAACTAGTACTGGCCAATAGAATGCCGCATCACGCCATCCTTTTTCTTTCTTTCCGTTTTCTTTAAATAGCATTAATGCAGGAACAACATCTGCGGCCTTTCTTGACCATTTCAAATCGGTATTACCATCATCTGGAGCGTCAACAAAACTTACATTATCCTCGCGAAGCCTACTCATATTTCTATTGGTGCGGTGTAAACATCTTATTATTTTACTATCGTGTGAAAGTCTTTTAATGATACCTATCACTCCTTGATGGTTCCATTCTAGCCCTTCGTTATTGTCTATTAGACGACTATAAGTATAAGTGGTAGCAATAAGTTCAATAATGGCAATAGCGGTTTGTTTATCCAAATCAAAAACCACATCTTTTTGATAATTTGGTGCGTTTTCAATTAAAAAATCAATCTGCTCAATTGCTTTCTGAATATCGGTATTCGATTTTGTTTGAAAACCTATGGGCAACACACGTTTACCAGCTTTTAATGTTTCTGTTTCGGTAATCAGTAGGCGTTGTGGTGAGCAAGGTCGAATACCACTTTGAGGGTCGTAGCAAATAAATATTGCAGAGTCATCTGCTTCAGGATTACGAACCTTTCTCTCAAATGCCTCTCTTAATTCGTTATCGAATTCAAACATTTGCTTCATCGCATTATAGATGCGTTGTGTTGTATAAAGCCGAGTTACAGCCATATCTTCTTTAGCACGAGCACCATACATTCGGGCATGCTGTAATACGGTATCTTGCTGAAAATTATTGGGGTTTCTTCCATAAAAAAATGAGATTAGATTCTCGATAGTCAAACCTCTATCCAAAACAAAGCCGCCAATAAACACATTATAGCTAGAGCGTAATTTCAACTGACCTTTTGTATCGAGAAGCTTTTCAATATCCTCTTCTGAATTTACCATGGTCAGGCTATAATCCTGATTTAAGATGGCATCTCGAACCTCCTTCAATACCTCTTCTTTTTCTGGCATTTGGCAAGTGACATCACCCTGATTCCTTGCTTTTTCTATTGACATCTGAAAATTAAGGTATCCTTCAAATACAAACTCCTCAAAAATTTCACTTTTCGCTTCAATGGAGGCTTTTAATTTTGCAATAAGCGATTGCAACAAGTCATATTGCCATTTGTGATTTCCTTTTGCTATTTCGGTATGAATAATAAAACTCGACTTGTACCGCTTATTTTCAATGCGCTGTTGAATGATGCGGATGGCTCCTGCCACCATGTAATTAACAAAGGACGAACGGAATGAGTGCAAGTTGGGACTGGTCAAAACTCCTTTCAGATAACGCATATCCTTGTTGCCCAACACATCTAGTTCGGTGGCATTTACACGTTCAAAAAGGTGAGCGTACATGGAGTTTTGATTTTCAGAATCGTCAAAATACTGCTCTCCACCCACATATCTATCATGTATGGGTACAAGTACTGTAAACTCTGGCCGAATGGGTGATACACGACCACTCTCCAACTCTATTTCACCCTGTGGCTGCAAATACAAGGAGTAGGGGGTGGCAGTAACTTGTAGATAGCGATAGTAGGGTAACAAACCACGAAGTGTATCAATCTGCTGTGAGATTTTATTTTGTTTGGCAACCCCTTCCTTGGTAGAAAAACCGAAACTGGCAAAATCGGCCTCATCATCTACAATCAACACCTTTTTCGATTTCATTAGGGGGTGATTCTCAAAAAGTGATAGCAAGCGTGCCAGGTTGTTACTCTCCTTTTTACAAACAATGATGTGCTTTTGTGTATTGATCTCATTTTGCGTAAAACGGCTGATGCTCATAATGTCGTTTATCTGTACATCGCAAGACTCCTCACCCATCGTATACGCTTCATTATCAATAAAATCCTCAAAATCTGACTTGAGACGCATCACCGTTTGTACCGCCAACGCATTTGTTCCTTTGGTAAAAACCACACAGCTGTCAAAACCTTTGTCAAAAGCCAAAGCGATGATTCCTACAAAGGTACGTGTCTTTCCACTCTGTATTTTACCCAATAGCATACCGGGATTGTTGGCATTGGTAGAGATGGGATTTAGCAAATACTCCACCGACTGCTCAATACAGCTTTGTAACTCAGCATTGTAGTTTTTTGTTACTTTAAAGTGCTCGTAAATGGACTTGATACCTGCACTCAGATTACCTGGTGCAACTTCAGCCAATTTTAATTCCTCTAACTTCGATAATACTGCTTCATTGGGCTGCATGCCCATCGATGCCAATTGTGCAATAAATTTTTGTACTTCTGCTACTGTTTGCATATCTATTTTTTATTAATAAAACGTTTCGTCAAAGTAAATTAGTTTGAATATCGGGTGATAAATGTCCTTCACTTGAGGTGCCAGATTGGAACCTCAAGTTTTGCCACTCTTGCTCAGTGAGCTGAAACATAAACTCTTCAGGGAAACGACTTGCATTCCGTTTAACAGCTCTATTAATAAACTTTGTTTCAGTGTTATACAATTCTGCCAAATCTCTGTCCAACATTACCTGTACACCGCGTATCAAGTGTATTTTATGCTCTATATTAGTTCTCACTACTTCCATGCAATCGTTCTTTCTTTATTATCACTTATGAATGATATTTGACTTAATACAATGTTTAGATTACCTACTCCCTGCCTTATCCAAACGCTGTTTTGGCTACTTAAACCCCACCTAACAAGTTTCCAAAACCTGTTAGGTCTTCACTATTCCACACTTATATTAGCATAATC
>JAGNPC010000230.1 GCA_017989795.1 Paludibacter sp.
GCAAAGTGCGCTTCGAGGCTCATTTCGTAAATCAGTTTTTGCTGAGCTGTAAAACTTGCATCCACAGGAAAAGTACTCGACAGGTCGCCTGCGTAGTGACTTTCCACTTCGGCACCGGCATCGAGCAAGAATAAATCGCCGCTTTTCAGTACATTGCCATGATAATGGTTGTGAAGCGTTTGTCCGTTGATGGTGGCGATAATGGGAAATGATATTTCGCAATTCGCCGCATGTGCAATTTCATACACACGTGCTGCAATTTGTGCTTCAGTCATTCCCGGGCGGGCTATTTGCATAGCTGCCACATGCATATCGACAGATAAATCCACTGCGCGTTCTATCTCGGCAATTTCTTCGGCTGTTTTTATTTCGCGCTGACTGACTACTGCACGTATCAGTTTTAGCGATGATTTTGCTGCAAACTGCTCGGGTTGTAAGCCCAATAACGCTTGTAATTGCAACTTATGTTCGGCTCTGTAAGGTGGCAAAAAGTGTATTTCCATGCCACGCAATGCTGCTGCCTGCACAATTTTGGACAATTCGCTGAAGGGAAGCACTTTTTCCACACCACATTGAGCTGTACGCTCTGCAATGGTGGGCTGCGGACCCATCCACACAATGTCGTCTATTGTATAGTCATTTCCAAAAATAATTTCCTGTCCCGAATCCACATTGATAAGTGCTGCCAGACCCGGAAAGTCGATTCCGAAATAATACAGAAAGGTACTGTCCTGCCTGAAATGATAGCCATTGTCGGCATAATTCATGGGACTTTCGTCGTTTCCCAAAAATAAAATTAGTCCTGAGCCTGTTTTTTCGGCAAGCTCTTTTCTTCGTTGAATGTAAGTTTGTGGTTTAAACATATTAGTTGTATGAGATGTAGGTGTATTTATGTTTCAAACTAAAATAATATTTTTTTTTCAATCATCTGACTGCAATTATTATACAATACAATAAAAACAGGTTGTTGGGTTTTTGCTAATTGAATTATTTGTGTCGATGCTAAGTTTACAAGTTCCTTGTGCAACAGAGTTCCTGTAATACTGAAAATTTTAATGCTGTAAGTGGTATTTCCATTAGTCAAAGGTTCAATTACAACACTTTGATTATTTAGTCGATAGCAGTTGAATTGATTATTTCGAGTCGTCGATTTTGCAAGATCTGTGGTCTCAGATTTATATATTGAAATGTTTGAATGATCGGGTATCGCATTTAAATAACAAAACTTTTGACCATATTGATGCACTACAGGTAATTTAGTATTACTCATATTACAGTGAACCGAATCGACAAGCCAGTCTTCAGGCAATGCAACTTTTAAGGTTATCTTTTGATCGAACAAATTATCGTCTAAAAAATCATCAACGGTAAACCGAACTGAGTCGGAAAATGATTCATAACTCATAAGTTGCAAAGCATTTCGCTGGGTTATATACTTATACACACTTCCCTGTGTTTCAATCCATAAATTGGCTTGTTTGGCATCGCTAATGTGTTGTTTAAAATCATTGAGTGCATATGAGTATTCGTCGGCTAACTTATCATAAGGTTGATTCTGAATATTATGATACATAAGCGATAAATGGTAATTGTAATACTCGGCTGTTGAAAGCCACGATTTTACGGTTTCGTTTGAAGTTGTACTGGCCACATAAAAGGACTTTAAAGCCTGAAAGTCGAAAGGCGTAGAGATGTTATAGCCTGTTTGACTTGTACGTGCATTCTGAAAATACTTGTTCACCACTTTGGGCGTTTGCTGATTAAAGCTCCCAAAAGGATACGATAATGATAGTGTATTTTGATTTAACTGAGTGTCGAGGTCGTATTTTGATTTTGAAAGGATATTTTCTAAAATGTGTAATGAGTCTGGATTTATATAGTTACCTGAGAAAATATGTTTGCCATTGTGTGATCCCATTTCGTGACCCATGTTTTTGTAGTATCGCAAAGTATCCCAATTGCAATAATCGCGTTCATTTTTGAATGGCACATCCGAAATGATGTAAAATGTGCCTTTCAGCATATTATTTGATAATTCGCTTGCACCATATCGAAGCGCATTTGTCATTCCATCGTCGAATCCAAATGTCACCGCACCCTTTTTGTTCTCATACCACATAGTTGGACTTACCTTTTTCGAATGAGCGTATTTTCCTATTAGTAGTGCGTTTACATTATCGAATGAGAATTTCGATTTTTCGGTGCTAAAGTAGTTTTTATAAGGTAAAAAGCCCGTTCCTGTCGATTCGAACACAAAAATAACCTGAGTGCCAAGTGCAGCGTAATTATAACACATTACAATATCTGATTTATGGTCGTTTGTTACATATCCTCCAGCGACAATTTTTACATGCGCAAAGTTAAAATCATCTTTGTCAGGTGTAAGAAAATTTATTTTGGGGAATGATGTTTTGTCTTGATTAACAAACACATCAATTGCCTGCTTATTCTTCGATTCATCGTTAATTATACAAGCAATGTCATCCATCCCATCTCCATTGAAATCGCCCGAAATTGCAGTCTTGCATAAATTAAAATTATAAGAGGCTTTTGTGGCTGTAAATACAGTCTTTGGAGAGCCGAAACTATCAGTTTTACATTCAAAGATAAATATTCTTTGATTTGTTTCAGCAGCATTGCCATAATAATCGTAAAACACAGCCAAGTCTGTTTTTTCATCGCCAACAAAATCGCCACTAACCGCGAATTTTATTCTTTCAAAATTAAATTCATTTTTTTCGGTCAGATAATATTCTTTTGGATCTTCGAAACCACTTCCATTTGAAATAAGCACAATAATTTTATGACTTTCAACATTGGGTTTACTCCAAAATAGCGCTATGTCAGAGCGTCCATCTGAATTAAAATCACCAGCACTTGCAAAGCTAATACTACTGAAATCGAAATCTGTTTTTAACGACGAAAACCACACTCCAACAGGTGAGATATATTGATCTTGTTGTCCGTAAATAATAATTTTGGAACCATAAAATTTTGGTTTCCCGTTTGGGACATAAGCGTAATCGTAAAATAATGCGGTTTCCTGAACACAATCTCCGTTAAAATCGCCACTAACCGTAAGATTAGAATGTAGCTGACCGTTCTCATCTTTTTGAATAAGAAAACAATAGTCATCTACACTAAAATTTGACCCTGTATTTTTAAACAACACCGACGATTGCGTACCTTCTACATTGGTGTAGATTGCATGAATATCATTGCTTTGTGCAGTAGCTATGCTGCAAAAAAACATGAATATTATGAGTAACATTTTGTTCAGATTTATTACTTTATCACTAACTTTTCAGAAAAATACCTACCGCCGATACTTGTGATTACAAAGTATAATCCGGCTTGCATGTCTGAAATATCTATTTCTTTGAATTTTGAATTTATATATTCCTCTTTGAGTAGTCTTCCGTTTGCATCTAATATTTTGAGCGAAACCACTTCCAAATCTGATTTGATGCTAAAAAAGCCCGATGAAGGATTCGGATAAAGTGTAAATAAACCTGAGTTGCCAGTGTAATATGTGGACGATTGTCTTTTAACATCAATTTTCACCGTAGCACTTGTCGATAAATCTTTTTCGTCGAAAATTGCATATTTGAATATGTCGATACCTTCGAATCCTTTTCGGGGGATGTACAGAAATGAGCCATCGCTTCGCAAATCGACAAAACCGTTTGTGGGCGCATCAGTTAGCACGGCACTAAGCACTTTGCTGTCCATGTCGTAGTCGTTTTTCATTACCCCGAGTTCGGCGTTTACATTTAACACAGTACTAAGCGTGTCGGGCATAATATATTCGTCGGGAAGCACGGTAGCTTTAGTATTGAATTTCGAAAGTTGATTGTACATAACCCAATATGATGCTTTTGTGGTTTCTTCCACTTGGTCGATGGGAACGGCTGTCCAGGGTGTCCAAGTAAATCGATTGTCGTGCGAATATTGCTCATTTTTGAAAAAGACATTGAACTTAAAGCCATCGGTTGGTTTCCGTTCTGTATAATAACCTTCGTCGTCGTTGGCATCGAAAACCCAGGGTTTTGACGGGTCCACCACATTGATATACGACCATGGAATTCGTATTTCGATTTTATCTTCGAAAATGGTTACAGCATCAATCGACGTTGGCGGCTGTATTGATTTGTTGAGTTTTAGCTCGCCTACATACTGTACATCCATAAATCCCGCATTGTTTTTCCATCGCACAATATTCCAGGGTGCACCATCCGATACTATCGATTTGTATCTCTGG
>JAGNPC010000026.1 GCA_017989795.1 Paludibacter sp.
CTAACCACACAGTTTCCACCGATACCCAGGTTTATAACGCCTGTATTTTTTGTATTGTTGTTCTCTAATAATCGTTGCGAGAGTATATCTGTCCAGCGATTTTGTTTGTTTGTACCTGAGCCTCTGCCATCGGTAATTGAATTTCCGATAACCGCAACTGTGGCTGCTTGTTTGGTGTTTTTAACATCAATTCCGCCAATAATATACCAATGATCGGTTTTTACAGCCGTTGAGAAATCGGCATTTATAGCCTGATTCCCAGTAAGAATATAACTGGTTGTTCTCGATCCGGGGTGTCCGGTTATTTTTGTTGGCACATCACCAAAACTTATTGTTATCGCCAGTTTTGATCCGGGTTTCAGTTTAAATGTAAGTGGATCGGAATAAAGTTCGGTTTTTACAGGAATGATAAACCCTTTCTTTTTGCCAAATGTCAGTTGACGAAGAGTTGAATTGTCAATCACACAACCTTCGTTTGCTTCAGCAATCGAAACTGATTTAATAGTCAGGTCTTCTTCGCCAAAAAGGTTCGACAACTTCAATTTAAGCACATCACCACCTATAGAAACACGGATAATTTGTCGAATTGTATTATTTTTTAATCCGGGAGCCGGAGGCATATCATTCGTTCCAACACCAAAGTTGGCAGTACTCCATGAAGCCACCCATTTATTATCCTGATTATTTTTATGTAGAGTTGTAGCCGTTTTACAGCCAATCATTGACACTATCAGAACGCAGATGAACAATGAATAATTAGACAAGTGTTTCATTATTTATATTTTAAATTGGGAAAAATATTCTACTTTTTTATTTTACGAAGAAACTGTTTATAAAACGATAGTAATTCCTTTTTAACGCAAAACCGTTTAGTGATTATCGAATTATTAGTACAAAATTTGAGCAAATAAATTCCTGTTGGAAGTGTATTTATGTCGATCTGTATTGCATTATAGCCATCATGAAAAACATTTTGACTAATAACCCTTTCGCCATTGACAGTATAAATTCCAACATTTACATTACCTACAAAACGACTATTCGATTCAATATTCAAATCGTTTATTGCAGGATTTGGATATACTTTCAATCCTTCTGTTTCCTTCATAGTTAGCAAACCGGTAGTTTTTGCTTTAAGAATTACTGCTGTAGTGGATAAGGCCGGAAGTGTTGCTGTTAATGAATTTCCGGTTACGGTCACAGTTGCTTTTTTCAGAGCATTAGTACTATGTGAAATAAATGTTTCAGTGGCTGGCAATGACGCTATTTGCAAGCTATTATAGGTTCCATCTTCAATTAAAAATCCGGAAATATTCACTTTTGTTGTGCGTGCAGCTGTTAAATCTCTATTCACCAAAATGACTGTCATCGAATCAGCAGTGTTGTTAATAGTGGTATAACCCGAAACGGTATTATCCATTGTAGAGGTGCTCGATACGGAAAAGTTTTTTGAATACCGACTGAATAAGTGCAAAGTTTCGTACATTCCTACATTCCATGTCCAGGGAGTAAAAAGTTCCACTCCATTGTTAGCAAAAGTGCCCAGCATAGAGGCGTACAATACCGAGTTCACATTTGCATTGCTCGAATTGATGCCGGATTCACTCAGTCCGATACCTATTCCATGATTTGCTCCAAAATAGGTTGTCAACCAGTCGCTTATTCGTTGAAAAATATATTCTTTGTTTTGCGAAGTGTCCCAACCTCCATTGATACTTCTGATGCCATTTGCACCCGGATACAAATAGGTTTTATCGTAAAATATCCGGTGTAGCTGCACCAAATCGGCATTAGCCGTTTCGCCCGGGTACCAGTGAATATCCACCACGTCGAGAAGTCGGATTCCGCTTGATTTTTGTTCATCGGCCACTCGTTTCAGAAAATATTCCAACCAACAATAGTACCGTCCGTTGATATAAAGTGTTTCATTACCCCATTTATACCATTGCCATTCGTTGGCACAAACCGGTCCGCAAAGTTTGATATCGGGGTACAATGTTCTTGCTTTTTTTGCTACCGAAAAATATTTATCAATAAAAGTTGTTGCGGCCTGTTGTGTGGTCATAACATCGTCGTGCGTTAAACTCCATATTTCAGGCTCGTTGTCCATGTTCCAGTATCGGAAATTATTACTATTCAGACCTAAACCACCAGTGCCAAACCATTTAGTAAGAATTGCCACAGTAGAATCGGCAGGCCAGTCTTTGGTGTACAAGGCAGGATTACCGTTCACAGTTGCAGCAGTTCCACCAGTAGCATTCATGGTTCCTCCACCAGACAGATTCTGACCGCAACCTGACCACCATTGCGACTGATTATACGACCAATCGTTGAAGTTGTTGTTTTTATTGGAAGCTACTTTACCAATTAACTGAAACGCCCACATTACCTGCATGTCGGGGATGCCTGTTACAATGGTTTTTGCAATATTATCCCAATCATGTGCGTAAACATTGTTATACCAATCGGGGTGGCTCGAAAGTTTTAAACGCCAGTTGTATTTAGTGGCGTTGTTACCTCCATTTTCACGCGCAAAACGCAATCCGGCTTCTTTGGCCATCGTAATTTCCGCAGCCGATGCACTGGCTGAACCGAATGTAGTAGCAAAATTATTATTTCGACCATACAAATATGGAGAAACGGCTTTTTTTCCTGTAGCCGCATTGACAGTAATGGTTACATCCAGCGCAAAGGATTGGTACACATTGAATCCCAAAAGTAAAACAGAGAAGAATAAACAACTGTAACGATTCAAAATAGTGATTTTTTTAAGATTAATTTATTTGTAATTACGGCTATTTAAAGCTCTAAACAAAAACAATAAGGACAACATTAACAAAATTCAAATGTTGGGATATTAATGATATTTATCTAACTGAATTATTCATGGAATTATACGAAAAATAGGAATTAATTATTTGCACTGGTTGAATAAAGACCTATCAAACTACCTGTAAATCCTCCTGCTACATTCGTAGAGAGTATGTCGCCGGAAACTGCGCCTCCAATACTATAGAATTTTCCTTTTTTCAACGAATATGAGAAAGTATATAAATCACTTTCGGCTTTTACCTGTAAGCTTATTGGGCCGGATAATTTTATTTTTTTGCTTGCAACTATAGTTGTTTTGCCATTTCTGGTTTCACTTAGAACAATACAGGTATTTTTCCCATTTTTAGTTATTCCAAATACATAATTACTGTTTTCGGATTGATAACAAACCAATCCTGCCAACTCATTTTCAGCTTTTGGCTGAAAATTCAAACTGGTTGTAGCCGTGAAATTACTATGTTGTTGGCGATAGAACAAACAAGAAGCCGGTTTTTTTTCAATTATATTTACACCAAAAGGGATAATGGATAATCCTTTTGTAGTCAATCCGGAAAATCCTTCGCGTGGTCCTCTCATGGCTATCCATCTAAAGTCAAGTTTATCGGATGTAAAATTGTCTTCAAATCTGAAGTTGCCATTGGGCATAAAGCCCTTGGTTCCTGTCTGGTTTTTTACACCTGCAGGTACTTTCAGTTTAGGAGCGAGTGGCTCAAGTCCTCCTTTAAATACCGGAAACTCACCAGTCCACTCTACCGGGAGCATAAATGTTTCACGTCCCGTATTCACTCTGCTACTATCGTTGGGTCGGGTAGCCAGAAAAACGCCATAATATTTACCATCCGGAGTGTCAATAATGTCGGCATGTCCTGCCCATTCAACTTTATTTTTTCTGTTAGGATGGAGTGTCCGTTGAGTAAGTATCGGATTCTTAGGTGCGGGTATATATGGGCCAGTGGCATTATCACTCACAAAAATTACTTCGCTGTGGTTATAGCCTGTTCCGCCTTCGGCGCACATCAAATAATATTGTTCGTTTTTTTTATAAATGTGTGGTCCTTCAATCCAGATAGGTTTTTGAGTAATATCCACACCACCATCAACAATAATTTTATCAGTTCCTGCTATAACCTGATCTTTAGCTAAATCATATTCCCAAATCTTGATTACCCTATGGCCATTGTATAACTCTTTACCATTATCAGGAGCATCGTTGTGTACCACATAGGCTTTTCCATTGTCATCAAAAAAGATAGAGGGGTCGATACCTCCAAAATTCAGCTTAATGGGATCGCTCCAACCCTTAGCCGGATCATTGGTTTTAACTATAATATTTCCGAAACCGCCACCAATATGCGTGGTAATCATGTAAAAGGTGTCGTTGTATTTATTGTAGCGGATAGTTGGGGCATAAATGCCCTCGCTAAATCCTACATTTTGTAAGCGAAGCTGCGTAGTTTTGTCCAGCACATGGCCTAACTGCTTCCAGTTGACCAAATCGGTAGAATGAAAAATGGGCACACCAGGATACATGGCGAATGATGAGTTGACCAGGTAATAATCATTGCCTTTACGGGTAATGCTGGGGTCAGGATAACAGCCCTGCAGGATTGGGGAATAAAACTCATCCTCTTTTAATGGGTGTTGAATATATACTTTGTCAGCTCCCTGATAAACAAAACCGGTAAAAACAGGAGCGTTTTTTAGACAGGACTGATTCTCTTTACTTTTAGAGAAAGTAAAACCTAGAACTAACATGAATGCGATTAAAAGACCAATTCTTTTTATTTTTATTTTCATTTTTATTGATAAAAGTGCTAACAGAAGGGGTTTGAAAACGAAAAACTTGTTTAGCTTTTTATTGAGCTAAACAAGTTCAATACTTTTCTTTAATTATTTTTTCAATTCAGTATATGTTACATCATCAATAAAGAAATCCAAGTTTTTAATTGCTAAACCCCGGAAAAATTGGGTTTTACCTACGCTAAACGAATACTCATTGTCGGTTGCGGCTGCACCCACTTTGTAATCTTTTGTAATATCACCAGAGTACTGTTTCCAAGTCACAGAGTAGTTCTTTGCTTTTGCTGGAAAAAGATTTAAATCAATTACGCCAGTACCGCCTCTTTGGCCGCCTGAGAATGCTCTTAAAACATTGCTGGCTGCATTCGCTGCATCGGTATACGACACAACACCAGCTGTGGCAATATTGGGAGACGAAATTACAATGTCTTTGGCAGGAGTACTGCTACCAACCGTCACGACGACATCTTTATCAAAATCGTATACTACTTTTGATTCGGCGAAAGTTGCTAAACCCATTGTGCATGCAATTGCAATAATTGAAAGAGTTTTCATCTGTTTATATTTGTTTTTTTTAGTTGTCAGATGGAACTCGCAATAAACATCTCCTTGTGTGTCAAAGTTTATTTGTCGTGCTCGTTTCATTTTATTATTTTGGTTTTAAATTTAATGAAAATGCAAAGATAAATTGGAATTTGAAATCTGACTTATTTAGGGGTATCATATACATTAGAATTTGTTTCATCAAAGCCTGAAATGTTTAATGTATATTTAAATTTCAACATACTTTAATGTTGCATAAACTCAAACCTACCCAATTATGATGTATTTCATTATCCAAACCTGGAAATTTGTTAGCCAATATGTCAATGATCTCTCTTCATTATTATTAATTTAAAATTAATTGTGATGCTTCAAATCCAATTTGATCATTTTCAAGGAATCCAGTTTATGTACGGGCTGTTCAATTTCAGAAGGAATAGCTTGCCGGGAAAATGTTTGAAAATACAGAAGGCAAGCATCTTTCCACCAAACAGCATCGTTAGCTTGTATTGTAAGTTTCGATCTAACTTCTTGGAATCGTTGAGAATCAACAAATGGTTGAGCTTTTTCCCATTCTCTCTGATAATCTCTTACCTGCAATACCCCATCGTTGTATTTAGTACAAAGTGACTCCCAAAGTGTTTTACCATTCCTTAAGCGGTAATTCCAGGGTGCATGATGGAACCAAAGCAAATATTTTTCAGGGCATTTATTCAAGTCATTAAACTGTTCTTTTATTGGTGAATGATATTGACTAACTGCATTACTACCTGAAGTAGACCTGTCAGAACCTAATCCAACGGCATCTGCCTGATGATAATATCGGGGCAACCAATCAGGACGTGCTCCAGGAACTTCGCACCAGGGTTCAGGTCCGTAATGATGATCCCACGCAAAAATATGGTGTAATCCCAGCGGCATCATATAATTAACACATGCTTCGTGCGACGTAAGTAACATGTTGACAATTGTAGATTGACAATTTACAGTTGACAATTTTTTATTTTGAAAAGTCATTTTCACCCATTCTTCTGCAATTTGATTCGAAGTCAGCTGATTGTTCCAGGCTAACCTGCCGAAAGCATACCAATTGGCCTGTGCAAAGTGATGGCCACACCAGTTGGCATCTTCGCCAATATTGGCCACACCTGCAAAAGCTGTAATTTTTTGTTTGTAGATTTTTCCTGTTGAAATTTTTGAAATTTCAGATCCCTGACCTTCTGCATAGGTATCGGCATCTAAAAACTCTTTCCACATGGGGGCCAGAAATACCAAATGATTCCCCTGACCAAGATATTCCTGTGTGACTTGAACTTCGGGCATTAACGCCGTTTTTTTCAGCCCACCAAATAGCGGGCTAAATGGTTCCCGAGGCTGAAAATCAATTGGTCCATTTTTCACCTGAATAATTACATTGTCCCTAAACTGCCCATCGAATTTATGAAACTCGTTATAAGCCAATTTTACTCTATCGTCGCCCGGTTCGTACACAAAAGCACGCCACATAACAATTCCCCCAAATGGTTTCAGTGCATCGGCCAACATATTGGCTCCATCAACATGTGTTCGTCCGTAATCCATTGGCCCGGGGAGTCCTTCCGAATTGGCTTTTACCAGAAATCCGCCAAAGTCAGGGATCAATTTATAAATTTCTCCAGCTTTGTCAGACCACCATTTCTGCACACTTTCAGAAAATGGATCAGAAGTTGACAATCCGCCAATTTCTTTAGGCGAGGAAAAATTGATCGATAAATATACCCGAATATGAAAAGGCCGAAGCTCGTCAGCAATGACTTTAATTTTTGTCAGATATTCTGAAGTAAGCATTTGAGGTGAAGCATTAACATTATTCAGCACTGTAGCATTTATTCCAACAGAAGCATTTGCCCGCGCATATTGTACGTAACGTGGTGATATTTTGGCAGGCAGATCATCCCATTTCCAAATAGACCGGCCTGCATAACCACGTTCTACTGTCCCATCCGGATTGTCCCAATGATTGAGAATTCTGACATCATAATCAGGTTTTTCAACTATATTGAGGTTATTTGAAAACTGATTTATCTGGATTAATCGCAATAAGTTATATACTCCGTAAAGTATTCCGGCATCAGTATTTGCAACTACCACAGTTATTGAATCTTTTTTATATTTCAGAGAACGGATAATAAACCCTTCAGCTCCCAAATCATTAAATTTTGAAGAAATTCCGAGTTTTTTAATCCGTGAGTCTTTTAATAACCCAACTACCAAACTTTTTTGTGAAATTTTCTTTTGAAAATTCAATGACACACCGGACATTTCTTTCCATGCCTGCTGAAATTCATTACAGGCTAAATTTGCAGGGACACCTACTATACCTGAAAACCGGTACTTCGATGCATTTGTTTCGGCATAACGCAGCCATAAGCGACTACCATCCTCAGCATAAATTAATGAAGATAATATAGTAAAAAGTAAAATAATTGATTTTTTCATTATTGAATGTGATTTTAAAAACGATTTAAGGCGTATAATTCAGAAAACTATCTCTTTACAATAACATATGTTTTGCCTGCTTCGGTAGCAAAGTCATATGTAAAGGATTTTGCGTCGGCAACCGCATTTAAAACAGCCGATTTAGAAATTAAAGGTTCTTTTACTGTAACAATTCCGAAAAATGGATTCGGATTTAGCTCTGTTGCTTTCAGAAGTTTTTGTCCCCCCTCTAAACGAACATCATTGGCAACCCGAAGGCGACAATTACCTCCCAAATTAGACTTAATAATAATTTTTTGCACTTTGTTTTTTTTCCATTCAATGCTTACATCGAAACCACCATAAGCCCTGAGCCCTGAAATATTTCCTTCGTTCCAATCATCGGGCAGCGCCGGCAATATATGAATAGCTCCGTTATGGCTTTGCAAAAGCATTTCGGTAATACCTGACGTACAGCCAAAGTTTCCATCAATCTGGAAAGGTGGATGCGCATCGAATAAATTAGGATAAGTACCTCCGTTGTTGCCCGATTTTATAGGATCGACGTAAGTGAGTTGGTCGATAATAAGTTTATGTGCATGGTTTCCATCGAGCAAACGCGCCCAAAGATTTATTTTCCAACCCATCGACCAGCCTGTAGAAACATCGCCTCTTTGAATAAGTGAAGTGCGTGCTGCATCAAATAATTCAGGCGTTTTGTCGGGTGTTATCTGGTTGCTAGGGTACAATCCATACAAGTGCGAAACGTGTCGGTGCTTGTCATTCGGATTATCCCAATCGCCCATCCATTCCTGCAACTGACCAAACTTGCCAATTTGCATAGGTGGAAGCCTGTCAATTATTTTTTGGAAATCAGCCATTAAAGTTTCATCTTTCTTTAGCAACTTTGCAGCTTTGATGGTTTTGGAAAACAAATCGTAAAGGATTTGATTATCCATTGTTGTCCCGGCCGAAAGTGCGCTTCCCCAATGTCCCTGAGGTGTGTTTTCGGGCGAAACAGACGGACTAACAACCAACCATTTGTGAGTGGGTTCTTCGATTAGAAAATCCTGATAGAATTCACAAGCCGATTTCAAAACCGGATAAACAGTTTCAAGGTATTTTAAATCGCCATTATACAAATATTTTTCCCATAAATGTTGCGACAACCATGCACCGCCCATTGGCCACATGCCTGCATTGGCAAAGTCAAAAACACCACAAATCCGCCATAAGTCGGTATTATGATGCGTCACCCAACCATCGCAACCGTACATGTCCTTAGCTGTTTGTTTCCCACTTTCCGACAATTCCTTTATCAACTGAATCAGTGGCTCGTGCATTTCCGGCATATTGCATTTTTCTGCCGGCCAGTAATTCATTTCGGTATTGATGTTGATGGTATATTTACTACCCCAAGCAGGATAGACACTTTCATTCCAAATTCCCTGCAAATTAGTCACCTGACCATTGGGCTGCGACGAGCAAATTAGCAGATATCGACCAAATTGATAATAAAGAGAGATTAAATCTTTATCGTTGGAATTGGCAATGTTTTTTATTCTTTCGTCGATGGGCAGTTCAGTTTTGGTTGAACCGGCTAAATTAAATTGTAACCGATTAAAGTATTTCTGAAATGCCTCAATATGATTTTCTTTCAGATTAGTGTATGACTTTTTTTCGGCGTTAGCTATGTAGGAAGAACACTTTTCGACTTCGTTGGCCGTGAGTGTTTTGTAGTCAACAAAATTGGTGGCAATTGAAACCAGAATGAGCACTTCGTCGGCATTGCTGACTTTTATGCTATTCGTTTCAATGGCAGTAGTTCCTCCCTTGTTTATTATTCTGGCACGAGTGTTTGATTTTACCTGACCAGTTACGCCACCACTTGTGCTCGATAGGCCAGTCATTTCAAGGGTATTGTTATCCAAAACATTTACCGATTTCAGCAATGGACTATCAAACCCTAATGAAAATGACAGTTTAGCACGTGAGCTGGCAGTTAGTTTAATCACAATTACCTGATCGGGTTGCGACGAGAAAATTTCTCTTTTATAACTTACCCCATCTACATCGTAGCTTGTAGTGAAAATAGCTTTTTCTAAATCCAGTTCACGATAATATTTCGTAAAGTTATCGTGTCCAACAAATTTCAGATTCAAATTACCAATTGTCTGGAACTTAGCTCCATGCAATTGTTGAGCAGTCATACCCTTGTTTGCGAGCGTTTCAGCCTTTTTGTAATCGCCTTTGAAAATACACAGACGAACTGAATCCAACACTGCTAAACTCCCCAAATTATCGTTTCGCGACGGTCCTCCTGACCAGAACGAACTTTCGTTTAACTGAAGTTTTTCAGCCGTAGGGTTGCCAAAAATCATGGCTGCAATACGTCCATTGCCTATTGGAAGCGCTTCATTCCACGACATGGCCGGCTTGTTGTACCAAACCTTGAGTTTACTATTTGATTGCGCCTGAACTGTTGAAATAAAAAGAAATAAAATTGTGATTAATCGGATATTAAAAAAAGTTTTTTTCATTTTACAGATTATGTATTCAACTTTCGTAAGCTCTATTTAACCCGCTTGCGGTAGGTTTTTGAAATTTAAGTATTTTGTAAGTTTCTCATTTTCAGAGAAAAATTTTGCATTAACATTTCAGAATCTATTTTGATAATTTCGGACAATTCAGCAGCTATTTCAATGATTATCAACCACATTCTTTCAGATATTGTAAGCTCTAAAGCATCTTTTTGTGTTGCTCGAAACAGTTCTCCAAGTGTTTCGTAGTCGTTGAAGCGTTTCACGACCGCAAGCAGGTTGTATTGTAGCAGACAAAACGTTGTGGCTGCAATTTGAGCATCAAAATCTTGCGCCTGACATTTTCCTAAGCCAAGGTGTTGTTTGCTTTCTTTGAAAAATACTTCTGCCGACCAGCGGGTTGAGTAGATTTTATAGGCTTGTTCGAAAGTCAATTCCGTATTGGTTGTCATCATGCCGTTCCAATTGCCTTTTCGCTTGAAGTAAAAAAGCTATTAATCTCTGAAAGTACTATTGTACCTTTGTGTCGCAGCATATTATTTGGGCTTTGTTTAGCGACACAAAGCTGCTGATTTTTCACCCACTTTACCAAATTAAGTACCACGCTTATCACTACCCACAATAACTAATGCCGATTCAACTCCCGGAAATGGATTTTTAATGGTTTGAATTTTGAATGTTTCCCATTTACCTATTAAATGTGCGACATCAATTTTGCCTGATTTTATCAATTCATCAATCAATTTATTTTTGCCAATGGTTCCTATCAATATTATTTTGGAAGGAAGATTTTGATTTTCAAACAACTGTTTTGGAGCAATTGAACTTACCTGCTTTATGTCCGAAGCCAACTCGCCAGCTACACGTATTACGCCTGAAAATCGGAATTTGCAATAACAATTGGAGTAGCATGATTATTTGAAAAAAGTGGAAAGCCTGAATTGTCATTACAAAATGACACATACTGTTCGTAACCAAGTGCATAAGTAGCATTGGAGCCACAAATCGTAATCAGCACTAAAAGAATAAAAAAATTAATTCGCTTCATGATTTTTTAATATTATCAATAAGTATTCTGGCATTATCACACACCACTAAAAGAACTAAAACCGCCATCGACTGGCAAAACAACACCTGTAATAAAGCTTGCAGCTTCGGAACATAGAAATTGTACTGCTCCATTTAATTCATTTATATCTCCAAATCGGTTCATCGGCGTATTGGCTATAACTTTTAAGCTACGCTCGGTCAACGAACCATCGGGATTAATCAAAACATTACGATTTTGGTCGCCAATAAAAAATCCCGGAGCAATGGCGTTAACACGTATTCCATCACCAAATTTTGTTGCCATCTCCAATGCCAACCACATCGTAAAATTACTCACAGCTGCTTTTGCTGCAGAATAACCCGGCACACGGGTAATTGACTGAAGAGCAGCCATCGAAGATATATTAATTATACTTCCAGACTTTTGTTCTGCCATATATTTGCCAAACACATAGCTCGGGTAAACTGTTCCATTCATATTGAGGTTCGTAACTTTATTCCAATCGGCAATATTCATATCGAAAAAAGTTTGGTTTTCACTCAATGTTCCACCCGGTATATTTCCTCCAGCTATATTTAAAAGAATATCAATTTTTTCCCATTTTTCAATAATCTCACTTGCAGCATTTTCCAAACTCTCAATGTCGAGCACATTTCCTAATACTCCAATAACTTCGCCACCATCTATGGCAAGTTTCTCAACACATGCATCCAGATTTTCCTGACGTATGTCCATTGCTACCACTTTAGCCCCCGCATTTACAAAACTTTTGGCAATACTACCACCTAATACACCTCCGGCGCCGGTAATAACTGCTACTTTTCCTTTGATACTAAAAATTTCGTTCATAATTTTATCTACCATTTTTTCATTTACCATTTACTATTTTGCTACTTTTTACTCCTTAGCTCTCAGAGTTTACTGTGGCCAAAATTCCCGAAACTTGTGCCAACGCATACATTCTACCCAAAAATGAATATCCGGGATTGTGTTTTTTGTCAACATCATCCAACATCAACTTGCCATGATCGACGCGCATAGGTAAACCCGGATTTTCTGTTTCAAAAATCTTTACCAACTCAATTAATTGACCCCGACCTTCAAGATGTGATGCTTCCATAAAATTTCCATTATCAGCCACTTCGGTACTACGAAGATGTATAAAATGAGTACGCGTAGCAAACTGACGTGCCATGGCAGGTACATCATTATGCAATCCCGAACTCAATGAACCGGCACAAAAAGTAAAACCATTGTTAGGGCTTTTAACCACATTTAGTAACCATTCTATATCTTCTGTATTTCCTACCATACGTGGAAGACCTAACACGGGGAATGGAGGATCATCAGGATGAACACAAAGGTTAACTCTTGCTTCTTCAGCAGTTGGAATTACACTCTCATGAAAATACTTAAAGTTTTCTCGC
>JAGNPC010000231.1 GCA_017989795.1 Paludibacter sp.
GTTTTAAGCACTCCTGGATAAGTAAGAGCAAGATTTTCTAAATCATTAAGACGTTTAATGTAAGCCTCTACAATTTCACGACGAGCACCCGGACGAGCGCCCGAAATAGCATCACAAACTTGTACAATAGGTGCAAGTAGTGTTTCCATTTCCACTTCATCGTGGTGAGCGCCAATGGCGTTACAGATATCTGGTTTTTCTTTGTACTTTTCGGCTAAACGCATACCTAGAAGTGCGTGTGGCAATTCTGGCTCATCATCTGGCACCTTTCCAATATCATGGAGCAAGCCAGCACGTTTTGCTTTTTTAGGATTCAAACCAAGTTCGGAGGCCATTGTTGCACAAAGGTTTGCTACCTCACGTGAGTGTTGCAATAAGTTTTGACCATACGACGAACGGTATTTCATTTTACCAACCATACGTATTAATTCAGGATGCAAACCATGTACGCCTAAATCAATTGTAGTACGCTTACCAATCTCAACAATCTCTTCTTCAACCTGTTTGCGCACTTTATTTACAACTTCTTCAATACGAGCTGGGTGAATACGACCGTCTGTCACCAATTGATGCAATGATAAACGTGCAATTTCGCGACGAACAGGATCGAAAGCCGAAAGCACAATAGCCTCTGGAGTATCATCAACAATAATCTCAACGCCAGTAGCCGCTTCTAAGGCACGTATATTTCGCCCTTCGCGACCAATAATGCGACCTTTAATCTCATCCGAATCGATATGGAAAACAGTTACCGAATTTTCAATAGCTGTTTCGGTGGCTACACGTTGAATACTTTGAACAACAATTTTCTTCGCTTCTTTATTTGCTGTCATTTTTGCCTCTTCCATAATGTCGTTGATATACGACATTGCATTGGTTTTAGCTTCATCTTTCAAGGCCTCAACAAGCTGAGCTTTAGCCTGTTCGGCCGACAATCCAGATATAGTTTCAAGCTGCTCTTGAGCACTACGGGTAAGTGATTCGTATTCTTTCTTTTTGTGTTCGATAACAGCTAATTGCTGTTCGTGGGTATCACGAATCACATCCACTTCGTTAGTTTTGCGTTGTAAATCACCTTGTTTTTGATTCAACTGCATTTCGCGTTGTTGAATTTTCACTTCACGCTCTTGCAGTTTCTCATTACGTTGAGCTACTTGTTGTTCGTGTTCTACTTTGAGGGTAATAAACTTCTCTTTCGCCTCAATCATTTTTTTCTTTTTAATCAATTCAGCTTCAGCCTCAGCTTCGCGCAAGGCCTTTTTGTTGGAAACTCTCACAAGTACATACGTACTTGCAGAACCTACAACCAAAGCAATCAGTCCGACTAGTATATTAAGCATATTTTAATGTGAATAAGGAATTATAAATTAGTAATCATTGTTTATTAGTTCATACAAAAAAACGCATTGTGAAAAACAAAAAACACACCAAAAATGGAATATCTTTTATTTAGCACTCTGCGTAAAATTAATTCTGTTTAGTTATTTAGATAACAACGACTTAAGCTCTTGATCAAGTTGTTTAATTCGTTCAGCCATAGGAGCAATATCTTGGTTAGAATCTTGCTTTGTAAGCACCACAGCCAATCTGAATGCTACGTATGTCAAAATTTCACTATACGATTTTTGACTGTAAATTTTCTGGTAATCGTTTATAAACTTCACCACAATTTTTTCAGCCGTACGATACAACTCCTCCTCATTTCGTTTTACCGAAAGTGGCATGTGAACCCCATTGATTAGGATATTTATCTTGAAAACTTCTTCACCTTTATCCATACGCTTAATCTTTTAAAAGCGCTAAACATCTATCAATTTCACGCACAATTTTATTGATGCGCCGTTTCGACTCCACGCGATCTTCTTCATTAGCTCCTAAATTTCGAGCTAAACGCAGGCGGTCGTAACTATTACGGACTTCGAGAATTTGTGTATGAGCTTGCATTAAATCCTCCTGTTTTCGATCCAGAGCAGATTTTAATTGCTCATTTTGTTCTCGTAACGACTCGTACTCCGAAATAAGTTTTCGCAGTCTTAATTCAAATGCGTTAATTAAATCATCGTACTTATTTGTCATATTTTCCGTAAATTGCTTACAAAAATACACTTTTACATTGACAAAAAAAAATATATAGCCTACTTTGTGACATATTTATTAAATAAGAAAAAAAAGAAGGAATTACAAACCCAATAGTCAACATACCTTCCAACAGCTAAACAAATGATTTTCAACCCTACACAATCCACACCCTTTTTCGCAATGAAATTTAACTCTTTTTTTCAGTAATAGCAATAACAAATTCCGAAAGAATAGCTTATATTTGCACTATAAAAGTTACCGCATTGCTCTGAGATTGGAAAACTCAACACTACAAAAGTAAACGAGTAAGGTATGTTTTCAATGGCGGGCTGCGCCTTCGGGTATCCAATTGTGGACGGCAGATTACAAAGACCAAGTACCCCTCAAATCCTATTACATAGGAGTTTTCTCAACTAACGGCAATGCGGTTTTCTTTTTAAACAAAAAAAAGCATCTACTTTAAAAGTAAATGCTTTTTTTTGTTTAAAAATTTACAAAGCGATTTGCCTTAACTTACAAAATTAAATTTAAAAAGCAAATAAGGTTTCTTTAAATATCTCACTTACGGTTGGATGTGGGAATACCACTTCTTCCATTTGAGCTAATGTCATTTTCTGTTCGATAGCTATACAAACACCGTAAATCATTTCACTTGATGGATTCCCAATCATATGCACACCAATCACTTCGCCATTTATTGCATCAATAAGAACTTTACAAAGTCCCGAGCCTCCTTCATTTTCAGCAACAAAACGCCCAGCATAAGCCATTGGTAATTTTGCAACTTTAAATGCGAGCCCTTTTGCTTTTGCAGATTCTTCAGTTTCACCAACACCCGAAACTTCAGGATTAGTATAAACCACACTTGGAATAGCATTGTAACGCATACGATCGGGACGTCCTGTAAGGTTGTTTACGACGACTTCACCTTCGCGACTTGCTGTATGTGCCAACAACGAAAAACCAGTAACATCGCCAGCTGCAAATACATTAGGCTCATTGGTATTCATTTTTTCATCCACTTTGATTCCACCTTTAAACAACTCAACGTTTAGATTTTCTAATCCAAATCCTTTTGTTATTGGGCGACGACCAACGCTTACCAATATCTTTTCACCTTTAACAACTTGTATTTGATCATCTTTTTCAAAATAAACATTATTACCTTCAATTTTTACTACTTTAGCATTTAAATTGAATGTAACACCTCTTTTCGCATAATTCTCGCGAAGCATAGCTGATATTTCGAAATCGTTTTGTCCTAAAATTTCAGGAAGCATTTCAATTACGGTTACAGTTGTTCCTAAACTATTGTAGAAACTAGCAAATTCCATCCCAATAACACCACCACCAATCACAACTAATGATTTAGGTTGCTCTTTCAAATCCAAAATCTCACGATTTGTTAGTATAATATCGCCAGCTTCAGCTAGCCCTGAAATAGGCGGCACGAAAGCTTCAGACCCTGTACAAATTAGCAAATTAGCACCCAAATAGTTTTCGGCACCACAGCTCACCTCAACACCATTTAGGCTACGTCCCACAATAATAGCCTCGCCTTTAACAACGGTCACTTGATGCATCTTCATTTTGCCGTCAACACCCGCAACCAATTTTTTAACAATTTTGTTTTTTCGTGCAATTATTTTGCTAAAGTCGAAACGTATATTATCGCCATAAACGCCGTATTTAGTCCCGCTTAAAGCGTTTTCATATATTTTAGCAGAATAAAGCAATGTTTTAGTTGGGATACAACCTTCGTTGAGGCAAACACCACCCATGTGTTTTTTTTCAAACAACAAAACTTTAAGCCCTTTATGGCCTGCACGTTCTGCAGCAACATATCCGGCAGGACCACCACCGATAATGATTAAATCAAACATCTTTTATATTTACAATTTAAATAATTACAACTAGACAATTTAAAGGTTTGAATTTAATCAAAAAATATCCAATCCCAATATATCAATTACTAAAGAAATTAAAACGTATGTAATGCACAAATATAGAAAAAAGAATAATACCTTTGAACAAAATACCATAAAGATTTTTTAGTTTTGCATTTTGTGAATAAATAAATGAATATGATTATTGAAAAACCATACAAATTAGGCATTGCACTTAGCGGTGGAGGTATACGAGGTTTATGC
>JAGNPC010000233.1 GCA_017989795.1 Paludibacter sp.
TATGCTCGGTGGATTTCTTTATTATTTTTACATTGGATGCAGTAGTGGAGCTTGTCCCATTACATCCAATCCATATATAAGTGTAGTGTATGGTGGCTTAATGGGATATTTGATTTTTGATATGTTTAAAAAAAAGGAGAAAACAAGTAATGAATAAGATTAAAAAATATTTTTCGCAGTGGGATTTTACGCGATATTTTAGATTGGGATTAGGTTTAGTAATGCTGATAGGTTATTTATCGACAAATGAAAATATCTATCTTGTAGGCGCTTTGTTTTTGTCGGCTCAAGCATTTTTCAACTTTGGATGTATTGGTGGAGCTTGTAGCACACCTGTTGCAAAAAATAACGAAAAACCTGTAATGAAATTTGATAAGTATAATCCAACTAATAAATAAGAAGATGTATAGTACTTTTACTATTTCAAAAACACAGTGTATGACCTGTAACAATCAGGTTCTAAAGTCGCTTGGTATGTTGCAAGGGGTTTTTGGAGCCGAAATTGAAACAATTGATGGTTGTATTACAGTGAATCACACGGATGAAATTACTAGAGATGAAATTGCAGTTAAGTTAGATGAACTTGGTTGGAAGGTTATTGAAAATCAAGAAGATGAACTAGCTTATAACCCTCCATCCGAATGGGGTTGTGCATTGTAATTGTTTAGAAATCACAATAAAATTAATTATAAAAATATGAAAAAACTAACCGGAGCAATTTTACTGCTCACCATGGTAGCATTTACAGCATGTGCTAGTAAAGCAAAAGAAACTGAAGAAAATAAACAACCAATTCAAGAGAAAAAGATGGGAACAATTCATTTAACAAAAGCCGAGTTTATAGCCAAAGTTGCTAATTATGAGGCAAATCCAACAGAGTGGAAATATTTAGGAGACAAACCATGTATCATAGACTTTTATGCATCGTGGTGTGGACCTTGCAAAACGATAGCTCCAATACTTGAGGAATTAGCGAAAGAATACGATGGACAAATATACATTTACAAAATAAACACAGAGGAAGAGCAAGAATTAGCTGGCGCATTTGGTATTCGTAGTATTCCTACTATTTTGTTTGTGCCAATGGGCGAAAATCCTCAAATGGCGCAAGGTGCCATGCCGAAAGATGCTTTCAAAAAAGCTATCGACGAAGTATTATTGAAGAAAAAATAAGTTATTTTTGATTGTTTTTTTGAATGACTGCTTTGAATTTAAGTTCAAAGCGGTCATTTTTAGTTTGATGTGATTGGTGTTATTTACGACAAATACAAGCTTTCAAATGGTCGTTTATAAAACCGGTGGCTTGTAAATGTGCATAGCAGATTGTTGTACCAAAGAATTTGAACCCCCTTTTTTTCATATCCTTGCTCATTGCGTCCGAAATAGGAGAGGAGGCTGGTAATTCACTCAAAGACTCAATATGATTGATTATTGGCTGATTGTTTGGAAAAAACTGTAGCGTGTAATTATAAAAACTGCCAAATTCTTGTTGGATTTTAATAAATAGCTGTGCATTCGTAATGGTAGATTTTATTTTTAATCGATTACGAATAATACCCTCAAATAGCATTAGTTGCTCAACGTCTATTTCGGTCATTTGTGCAACTTGCTCATGGTCAAAGTTATGAAATGCTTGTCTATAACCATCGCGTCTTCGAAGTATTGTTAACCAACTTAGTCCTGCCTGAGCACTTTCGAGAACTAGAAACTCAAAAAGCGTTTTGTCATCAGTTACAAGTTTTCCCCACTCTTCGTCGTGATATGTAACATAAAGCTTATCTGTTCCACACCACGCACATCGGCCATTAATTAAATCTGTTTGCATCGGATATTATTATTATGTTAGTGATATAGTAACATAGCTTTATCTCAAATTGTTTGTTTTAAAAAAAAGAAACGCCTCTAACATGTGTTGAAAGAGGCGTTTTGTTAAAGGAGATGGTTTATTATTTATACCCTTGTTCGTGTACAGATTTTACTGCACGTCCTGATGGGTCAACCATGTTTTTGAAAGCAGCATCCCATTCCAATGCTATTGGAGTACTACAAGCAACAGATGGTACAGATGGTACACAGCGTGCAGCTTGGTTCGATGGGAAGTGTTTTTCGAAAATGCTTCGGTAGAAATACTCTTCTTTTGTCATTGGAGGATTTACTGGGAAGCGCTCGTTAACATGAGCCATTTGTTGGTCAGATACTTGCGATGTTGTTAATTCGCGTAGTGTGTCAATCCAGCTGTAACCTACGCCGTCAGAAAATTGTTCTTTTTGACGCCAAGCTACACTTTCAGGCAAGTAATCTTCGAATGCTTTACGAAGGATGTGTTTTTCCATTTTTCCATTTCCACACATTTTATCTGCTGGATTTAGGCGCATTGCTACATCCATAAATTCTTTATCAAGGAATGGTACACGACCTTCTACACCCCAAGCAGCCAGTGATTTGTTGGCGCGAAGGCAGTCGTACATATGCAGTTTACTTAATTTGCGTACGGTTTCTTTATGGAACTCTTCAGCATTTGGTGCTTTGTGGAAGTAAAGGTAACCACCGAAAATTTCGTCGGCTCCTTCGCCCGAAAGTACCATTTTTACACCCATCGATTTAATTACTCGCGCTAGCAAGTACATGGGAGTACTGGCACGAATGGTCGTTACATCATAGGTTTCGATATGGTAAATTACATCACGAATAGCATCTAAACCTTCTTGAACTGTGAAGTGAATTTCGTGGTGCACTGTACCTATTGAATCGGCAACTTTACGGGCAGCAATTAAATCAGGTGAACCAATTAATCCAACAGCAAACGAGTGTAGTTGTGGCCACCAAGCCGCTTCAGAACCACCAGATTCGATGCGTTTAGCAGCGTATTTTTTGGCAACTGCCGAGATAATTGATGAGTCTAAACCGCCTGAAAGCAATACACCGTAAGGTACATCAGCCATTAGTTGGCGTTCTACAGCATCCTCAAGCGCTTGGCGAAGTTCATCAACACTAGCAGGATTGTTTTTTACAGCATCGTATTCCATCCAATCGCGTACATACCATTTTTGAGCTTTGCCTTCGGGACTGTAATAATACTGACCAGGTAAAAATTCTTCGATAATGGTACAATGTCCTTCGAGCGATTTTAGCTCTGAACCAACATAATATACGCCATTGTCGTCCCAACCTTGATATAATGGAATGATACCAATGTGGTCGCGACCAATAAGATATACATCATTTTCGATGTCGTATAACGCAAATGCAAAAATACCGTTTAGATCTTCTAAAAAGTCTTTGCCTTTTTCGCGATAAAGAGCCAAAATTACTTCGCAATCGGATTTGGTAAGGAATTCATATTTTCCTTCGAATCGATCACGAATTTCTTGGTGATTATATATTTCGCCATTAACAGCTAAAACCAGTTTGCCGTCTTTGCTAAATAAAGGTTGTTTTCCTGATTGAGGGTCAACGATGGATAGGCGTTCGTGTGATAAAATAGCTTTATCATTCGAGAAAATGCCAGACCAATCTGGCCCGCGATGACGAATTTTCTTCGACATCGATAGAATTTGAGGACGCAACTCTGTTGCTGATTTTTTTATATCAAATGCACATACTATTCCACACATATTATTTTTTCGTTTCAGGTTTCGTGTTTCAGGTTTCGCTTTTTTTTGCACGAAACATGAAACACGAAATAATTAATTATTTAAAGTGATTTATGTATATCTTCGGCTACTTTACGTCCACCAGCAATAGCTTTAACAACCAAACTAGCTCCAATGGCAGCGTCGCCAGCCGCAAATACTTTGGCTACATTGCTAGTGCTTGTTTTGTTGGTAGCAATATTGCCACGTGCATCAAGCGTTAAACCAAGTTCTGTTACTAAACCTTCGTGAACTGGATGAACAAAACCTAATGCAAGAAAAACTAAATCGGCTTTGATTGTTTCAGTTTTACCTGTTGGTTTCATGTTCCAGCGTCCTGTAGCATCTTTTGTCCATTCAACTTCTTCTACAGTAACTTCCTGTACTTTTCCTTCGGTACCAGTAAACGAAACAGTATTTAAGCTCCATTTGCGTTCGCAACCCTCTTCGTGCGAGCTTGATGTTTTAAGTACGTTTGGATAGTTTGGCCAAGGAGTATCAGGGTTTTTGCCTACTGGAGGTTTTGGTAAAATCTCAATTTGAGTAATTTTAGATGCCCCTTGACGAACTGATGTTCCTACGCAATCTGATCC
>JAGNPC010000232.1 GCA_017989795.1 Paludibacter sp.
GTACTGGCATTATTTGGCAAACGGCTGTTACAAAGCTTGTTTTACCTGTATTTCGACCAGTACCAGCTACCAGTAATAAATTAGGAAAATATTTATGTTCAGCACTCATAAAGCCCTTAATTCGGCAAGTGTATTTACGTTAACAAATTCCGAAACATGCTCATTTACATCCAAATAACAAACCGTTAATTCGGAAAGCATTTTTCGCAATGAATACTTATTTTGAAGTATTAATTTTTCAAGTTTCGAACAAATTGACTTGTTGTAGATAGCGTATAAAGGTTCAGCCTGTCCGTTGTTAAGCGGAACAATAGCCTCAAAATTGCACTCAATAAGGCGCATTTCTTTAACAATATTTCCAGTGATGAATGGCATATCACAGGCCATGATTAAATTGTAAGTTGTACTCGATTTTTTTAAACAAGCTAAAATGCCGCCGATAGGTCCAATATTTTCATGCTCGTCATTAATTAATTGATAGTTAGCAAATTCAGGATAATTTACATTCGATGAAACAAGTACATGCTCGCAATTTAATTCCAGCACATGGAGCGCCGGTTTGTAAAGCGGAATCTGGTTGTACAACTGCGAAAATTTATCACTCCCCATGCGTGTTGATTTACCACCGCACAATAAAATGCCAGTTAAATCGCTTTTAATCATATCGATATCAATTTAAAAGCCGCAAAAGCCACCGTGCCAGCCAGCACTAAACGTAAACCATAAAGCGATACGCCTTTGCTACCCAAAGTTGAACCAATTAATCCGCCTACCATCACCACAGCCACATAAGCAAAGATATTAGGGGGAATAGAACCGCCCGAAACCGAAAATGCTATTAAGCCCGAAGCTGAATTAAAAAAAATAAATGGTGCCGAAATGGCTGCCGTTGAACGAGCATCAACACCCTTAAACAATATCAACAAAGGGCTTAAAATAATGCCACCACCAATGCCCAACATGCCCGACAAAAATCCGACCAACGCGCCAATTGCGAGCAAATAGAACTTTGATATTTCGATGGATTCACTGCTGCTTGTAACTTTATTTTTGCGCACTAATTGAATACTCGAATAGAGCAAAATGACGGCTAGCACATTATTTACAAAGGGCTGATTAAACTTAAAAAAACCGCCCACAAAGGCTGCTGGCACCGATGTAAGGATGAGTGGCCAAAACAATTTCCATTTAAAATAGCCTGCTTTGTAAAATAGAAGGAAGCCTAGCAACGAAACTACAATGTTTAAAATGAGGGCTGTAGGCTTAATACTAGTAAACGAAAATGCAAACATCACCATTAAAGCAATGTACCCACTTGCTCCACCATGCCCTACAATAGCGTAGAGCATAGCTACTAGTAACAAAAGAATTAAAAATGTAGTTTCAACCGGCATAGTGTAGCGTATTTGTTTTGTAAAATTTTGTATTTATTTTGAATTATAATCCAATGTAAACGATATCGTTTTCAACTTTTACGGGATAAACCTCCAGTTTTAAATCATCATCGCCCAAACAGTGGCCAGTGTGCAGCGAGAAGTTTTTTTTGTGAAACGGGCAGGCCACTTTGGGCTCGCCTGCCAAATCGCCAATAATGCCACGTGCCAATGCCATCTCATTTTTGTGCGGGCATTTATTTTGTGTGGCATACCATTCGCCTTTCGCTGTAAAATTATAGATAGCAATTTGCAAATCGTTGTGTAAAAATGCGATTCCGCCATTTTCGGGAAAATCGACTACTGGAGCCACTTTTATCCAATTTATTGTGTTCATATTCTGTGTTTTAAATATTAATAGTAAGTATCAATCCCAAGCCTTGGGCATTTTTTGATCCCGCAAAGGAACGAATTTTATGCCATTATCAACTTCATCCGTATTGATAAATGTTTTGAATTTCCGACGTAATTCGGGATTTTCGACTACTTCGCGCCATTCGCATTTATAATTTGCTATCAGCTCCTTCATTTCAGTTTCAAACTGAGATGCAAGGCCTAAACTATCGTTTATCACTACATCTTTAACATGCTCAATACCACCTTCGAGTGCAGCGAGCCATTTCGAAGTACGCGTTAAAGGAGCAGCCGTTTTGATGTAATACATTAAAAAACGATCTAAATAAGCAATACATGTTTTATTGTCGATATCGGAGGCAAGTAGCTGCGCATGCACAGGTGTAACACCCCCATTTCCACATACATACAAGTTCCAACCTTTTTCGGTAGCTATAATCCCAAAGTCCTTTCCACGCGCTTCGGCACATTCGCGAACGCAGCCCGAAACACCTCCTTTTAGCTTATGAGGTGCTCTAAAACCTTTGTAACGCTCTTCAATTTCAATGGCAAACGAAACCGATTCATGCAATCCGAACCTACACCACGTAGAACCCACACAACTTTTCACCGTGCGCAATGATTTTCCGTAGGCATGTCCGCTCTCAAAACCTTCGTCAATGAGCTCTTCCCAAATATCGGGCAATTCGTCGATTCGAGCACCAAACAAATCAATTCGCTGACCACCCGTAATTTTAGTGTACAACTTATATTTTTCGGCCACTCGGCCAATCACTTGCAGTTTTTGAGCCGAAATTTCGCCGCCTGCAATACGTGGCACTACCGAGTAAGTTCCACCACGTTGAATGTTAGCTAAATACCGATCGTTGGTATCTTGAATGGTACTTTGTTTGGTAATTACATCGTTCCAGGCACTTGCCAAAAGCGATGCCGAAAGTGGTTTACAAATTTCACAACCGTAACCTTTGCCGTATTTTTGCAAGAGCTCGTCGTAGGTTTTAATCTTTTCAACTTTAATTAGGTCAAATAATTCCTGACGCGTAAAATTAAAATGCTCACAAATCACTTTCTTCACTTCCTTGCCGTCGGCCTTAAGTTGGGCTGTTAATAAATCGTCGAGCATAGGCACACAGCCTCCACAGCCTGTACCGGCCTTGCACGATTTTTTTATCCCTACAATATTTTGAATATCAAATTTTTTGATGTTTTCGATAATTCGACCTTTGCTTACTCCCTCGCACGAACAAATAATGGCATCGTCGGGCAAATCGAGTACACTTATTTGAAGGCCTCCACCACCGCCTTTTACACTGTATAGCAATATTTCGGGGTTTTCGGGAATTTTTAATTTATTTTTGTAGGTTTGATGCAAGATATTGTAATCAGAAACATCGCCAATTAAAATGCCACCCAATAAGTGTTTGCCATCTTCGCTCACATTGATACGTTTGTAAACACCTGTTAGCGCATTTTGAGAAACTAAGCTTAAGCAGTTGGCTGTTACTCCAGTAGCATCGCCAAAACTAGCTACTTCGGTACCAATTAGTTTGAGTTTTGTTGATAAATCGGCTCCTAAAAACGACGCTTCATTACCTTTAAGCTGCTCCACAACCACTTCGGCCATCTGATAACAAGGCGCTACCAAACCCCAAATCATACCTTGCGAAAACGCACATTCGCCAATAGCATAAATAGCCTCGTGCGAGGTTTCCATTTTTTCGTTTACAGAAATTCCGCCCATAGGTCCAAGTTTTAAACCAGCCATGCGTGCTAATTCATCACGTGCTTTAATGCCTGCCGAAATCACAATTAAATCTACATCAATGGATGTGTTATCGTCGAAGTTAATTTTATCAACCCTATCACCTCCCGTAAACGAAACTGTGTTTTTTCCCAAAATCATCTCCAAATTCTGTTCTTCGAGTTTTTTTGTAAGCACTGCCCCACCCGCTTTATCGAGTTGTCGGCCCATAGGCCAGTTAAATCGTTCAACTATAGCTGTTTCAATACCATCGTCGAGCAATGCTTTGGCCGCCTCTAAGCCCAATAATCCACCACCAATTACGGCTCCTTTTTTGGAATTTGGAATTACCGCCTTTATTTTATCAATGTCTTCGATACTTCGATAAACAAAAACACCAGGCAAATCGACACCCGCCACAGGAGGCACAAAAGCCGATGAACCTGTAGCCAACACCAAAATATCGTACGATACTGCTGTTTCGCTATCAATCAAAATTTGTTTTTTATCTTTTTCTATCGATGTAACAGAACTGTTAGTGACCAATTTGATATTATTTTCGGCATACCATTCGCAAGTTGCCATAGTGAGTTCCGACAAGGGTGTACCTGTGTAATAACTCGTTAAATGCACCCTGTCGTATGCTGGCCCTGGCTCCTCGCCAAAAACAAGCACTTCGAACACGGAATTAAGTTTG
>JAGNPC010000234.1 GCA_017989795.1 Paludibacter sp.
CCTTATTACCTGGTACCCCATAAGAAGGTGCTGTTGGTGCATCAAGAACAATGTCACTATTGTCTTTTTGCCAATAAGCAACGGTCAATGTAAATCTGTTTGACAATAATCCCATATCAAAACCGATATCGGTAATTTTTTGTGTCTCCCATTTAAGGTCTGGATTACCAGTATTGTTAAATGCAGTACCAGTTTGTCCACCATATTTATAAGCTTTGTAAGTGCCTAAATAAGGATAGTTACCATTGATATTTTGGTTACCTACAGTTGCATAACTTGCTCTAAGTCTTAGATCATTAATAATAGCAGAAAGTCCAGTCATGTTTTTCCAGAAATCTTCATTAGAAATGCGATATGCACCTGAAAGTCCATAAAAAGTTCCCCATCTTTCATCCTCAGGTAGTTTAGAAGAACCGTCTTTTCGTACAGAGCCACCAATATAATATTTGCTAGCATAGTTGTAGTTTGCTCTGAAGAGATAAGAGGCTAGTCCATTTCCTTGAATGCCACCATTTACCTCTTGTGTTGCGTAAGTACCTGTAATGATATTATCCATAAATGCAGGATCAGATATTTTACTAACTGAACCATCTACATAATGGTAAGAATAATCAGTGTACTCTTGAACTGCTGTTAAATCAAAATTGTTTTCTCCAAGAGATTTATTGTAGCTTAAAATGTTTTGCCAATTCCATCTTGTTGATGGTGTAAATACTTGCTCAACGATACCTCTATAAGTAGATCCATCACCTGATTCAGGACTCCACTTCATGTAATCTTCTACAATCTGAAGATCAGCACCTAGTTGTGTTTTGAATCTTAATTCATCGATAAGTTTTAACTCAAGATTTGTAGATGCAAGTGATCGGTACGAAGTTGAACGGTTGATATTGTTATTCAATAGCCACATGATATTTGTGAGGCCGTTGTCAATTGTTTGAATGTTATTTCCTCGACCTAAAGCCTTTCTGTTTGATGCATCAATATTGTAACCGGTTGGATCATTAGGATTATATACAGCAACGTTTGGAAGCATTCTTACAGTTGAGAACATTACATCTGATAGAGAGCTAACACCCTCGACAAGTCCGTTAATTTCTTGTTTTGAGCCACTTACGTTGAGGTTTAGTTTTGCCCATTTCGTAAATTGAACATCGATATTTGTTCTTAAACTAAATCTTTCCAGATCATTTCCTACAGTGATACCTTCCTGATTGGTGTAACCAATTGAGAAGAAATAATTTGTTTTTTCGGTTCCACCTGATGCTGAAATATTATGATTCTGTTGGAATCCAGTTCTAAAAACCTCTTTTGTCCAATCTGTGTTTTGGTTATTTTCACCTGCTCTAGCTGGAGATGAACCGCCTGCATTGGCATATTTCTCATTAGAAATTTCAATGAATTGATCTGCATTTAGTAGGTCAGGAAGCTTTGATGCTTGCGACCATCCAATATATGAATCATAATTAAAGGTTGCTGCACCTTTTTTTCCTTTTTTTGTTGTAATAAGGACTACTCCATTTGATGCTCTGGATCCATATATTGCTGTAGCTGCACCATCTTTCAATACTTCAAATGACTCGATATCAGTTGGGTTGATATCCCCAAGTGCGTTGCTTTTAGCATATAACATACCTGAATTTCCTGAAGATACAGGAACACCATCAACAATGTATAAAGGTTCTGTCCCCGAAGAAATTGAATTGACACCCCTGATTCTAATGGTTGGGGACGAGCCTAGTACGCCATTGGGTTGCGTAACTTGAACCCCCGCAGCACGTCCTGCTAGCTGGGTATCAAAGCTAGGCGATACTAAGTTAGCAATTTCCCCACCTTTTACTGTTGAAATTGAACTTGTAACATCTTTCTTTTTAACGGTACCATAACCAACAACAACTACTTCTTCAATATCAACTGCATCACTTTCTAGTGTTGCATTGAGGTTTGTTTTATCGCCAATGGCCAATTCCTGAGTTTTCATTCCTAAGAACGAAATCTGGATGGCAGTGGCATCAGCAGGAACTTGTAAGTTATAGACACCATCAAGATCAGTGACTACTCCCGTATTTGTACCTTTAATTACAACGGATGCCCCTGGAATAGGCTCTCCATCATCACCGATAACCTTACCGGTGATTACCTTTGTTTGAGCAAACAAAGCTTCCAACCCCAGAAAAAGGAGAAGGGACAAGATTAATAAAAATCTGTGCATAAGATAAGCTTTAGGTAAATAAATAATTGTTATTAATGTTTGTTCTTATTTTACAGCTTGTTAAATACTTTAAGAGTTTGATAGAATCTTCTCTTAGGGGTATTTTTTGCGATATTTTCAAACGCAGCCCTCTCTCTCTTTTCTACTGCTTCATTCTTCGTGCATTTAGTTGATACAAATTCACTAGATTTTTCCAACTGCTTTCAAATTAATCTCTCGTTTATTAAATAACGAAACAAATACTGCTATTGTTCAAATGCAAAATTAACAATAGTTAATCGATATTAAAGATAAAAAATATTAAAAATAATGAGTTTGGTCTTATTTTTAAGATGTTGTCAAGCAAAACGTGATAATAATCACGTTTGACCCCCTATAAATTGGGTGGTGTACAGAAAAATATTTAAAAACTATTTTTTGTTCATATTGTCCAATCTCTACAAATTTAATTTTTTTTCCCCTAAATTCAAACGTTTGTTAAAAAATGTTTACAATTCAGTGGTATCTCACTAAGGTGTTGTTTTATTGATTGTTATGAAAGGTTTGTGGTTGTAATGTGTTGGTTTTCAGTTGTTTGTTGCTGAGTTTTTGAGACTATTTTGCTTTTCAAACCATTTGGATGATAGTTTTGTTGATTTTATGGTGTTGATAACTTTTATTATTAACCAGATTTCGTTTTCTTGTTACAAATTGATATTTCAATAATGAATTATTTTAGTGAAAATTCATTATTGCAAAGATTGTATAGTTACTTTTAAGTTAAAATACCACGTTTAAGGTATTTTATTTGGGTATAGAAAACCTTTTTATTGGCATCTCTGTTTTAAATTTATAAATTGTATATTTTTCAGTTGACCCCCTCATTTTTTAGGGGTAGATTAATAATGTATAGGATTATTTCTGCATTTAATTCAAATACTCGTTTTTTATAATGAAGCTGCTCAATAGTGATATTATTTGTCAGTGTAATGTGGTGAGTCGTGGTGAAATTAAGCACTCGGTTACCAAAAATGGGGCTAATTCGCTTTTGCTTGTTCAACGTGCTTGTGGCGCCGGAACACGCTGCGGAAGGTGCATTCCTCTTATTGATGAGATTATTGAAACTACTAAAATTAATCCTAAGAAAGGTGTTGATACGCAATTGAGTATCGAATTTTGAACCATCATACGAAAGTGTGTTCGATCTGTGAATTGAGTAATCGGAATATTTAATTGTCGTAAATATTTTTTCTAAGGTAGCGGCAAAGTCTCTCTCCCTTGGAGAGGGATTTAGGGTGAGGCCAATTATAAATTACGACACTAGTGTCCGGTTATAAATCAAAGATTGTCAATTGATTACAATCGCTAATTAACTTTTCTTTGTAATCTTGTTTTGTAAACAGTTCATTTATAGGCATTCTTTCAAAAAGAGACAGACTAAAAGTCTGTAATAAAGTGTAGAGATTTTGCTCTAAATAAAGTTTCTTTTTAGTTATAGCTACAAGTAAATAAGCACATATTGCAATCCATATTTGACAACATACGGCATTATAACTTGTTCCATAAAATGCTTTTATTCTAAGATGTTGTTTTATCCATTTAAAAAATAATTCAACTTTCCAACGTTCTTTGTATAGTTTTGCAATTGTAATTGCTGGTAAAGAAAAGTTGTTTGTCAAGAATGCATAAGTTACGCCTGTTTCCTTGTCTATGTATTTGACCAATCTTAAATATTCAGGATAGTCTTTCTTTGCATTAGTGCCAGTCAATTTTATTTTCTGATCATATTTTAGTCCTATTGTTTTATCAACTTTTGTGCTATACACACGACGAAAAGCCATATTATCTTTAGCTCTAGTTATAAAGAAAGCTTTGTTCTTCTCAATTTTATAAAGCCTTTTAAAATCAACATAACCCTTATCCATTACATAGATTGAATCGGGTTCAAAAAATATCTTATCTAAAACGTTCACATCGTGACAAAGTCCATCTGTTATTTCAATAAATGAAGGAATGGATCCTCGCA
>JAGNPC010000235.1 GCA_017989795.1 Paludibacter sp.
CTATACGGACACATGCATCGTATTAAAGTACGGAAAGGTCAAAAAGTAACACGAGGCGAAGTGATTGGTGAAGTAGGTAACACTGGGAAATCAACTGGACCACACCTGCATTACGAAGTTCACTTAAGTGGCAAAGTAATGAACCCACACCATTATTATTTTATGGATCTTTCGCCTGCCGACTACGACCGTATGATACAAATGAGCGAAAACTCAGGACAGATGATGGATTAAAAACAACCCCCTAAAGGGTAGATATGAAAATGGAAAAATGTAGGAATGCAAAAATTGAAGAGGAATGAGTATAAAAACTAATTTGGAAAATACAAACAACAGTATCATTACGAAATGCCCTATAGGTATTTTCGATTCGGGCTATGGCGGATTAACCATTCTAAACGAGATAAAAAAGCAACTACCTGAGTACGACTATATTTATTTGGGCGATAATGCGCGCACACCATACGGAACACGCTCATTTGATGTGGTATACAAATACACGCTCGAATGCGTTGAAAAGTTGTTTGAGATGGGCTGTGAACTCGTTATTTTAGCCTGCAATACTGCATCAGCAAAAGCTCTACGCAATATTCAACAGCATGATTTACCACATATCGACCCCAACAAACGCGTTTTAGGCGTTATACGCCCTACCGTTGAGGTGATAAACACCCTCACTAAATCAAAACATGTGGGTTTATTAGCCACAGCTGGCACAGTTCAATCCAATTCGTACCCATTAGAGATAAAAAAAATTGACTCTGAAATTACGATTACTTCTGAGATATGCTCTATGTGGGTACCTCTTATCGAAAACAATGAACACAACAGCGATGGAGCTGATTATTTTGTCAAAAAAAATATTGAAAAACTATTAACCAATGATAGTGATATTGATACCATACTGCTTGGATGTACACATTACCCCTTATTGATAGATAAAATAAAAAAATATCTACCCGAAAACATAAGCATTGTTTCGCAAGGTGAGTATGTAGCTAAAAGTCTTAAAAACTACCTAGTGCGACATCCAGAGATAGATAATAAGTGCTCTAAAAATGGACTAACACACTATTTCACAACAGAATCAGTAGAAAAGTTTTCGGCTTCGGCCTCCATTTTTATGAATGGAAATATTGAAGCCATTCATATTGATTTAGAATAGGAATTTTCAAAAAGGATAACCGATAGCTAAGTGAAAGGCTAGATCATTCCGCCAAGTAGGCTTCAAACGCCATTGATCAGAACCATCGCGCGAAGGATCAAAGAGCTTTACACCAAAATCGAACCGAATCAGGAAGAATGAAAAATCGAGACGCGCACCAGCACCATACGCCATAGCTATTTGTTCGGCAAAGCTATTCAGTTTAAACTGACCACCTGGTTGCTCTTTGGCATAATCTTTAATGGTCCACACATTACCTGCATCCATAAACAAGGCACCTTCAAGTAACCAAAATAGTTTGGTACGATACTCTATATTCATATCAAGCTTTATATCACCCACCTGATTGTAATCGCGTGCACCATCTGTTCGAATACTTTTATAGATACCGGGTCCAAGTCTACTTTCGCCCCAACCCCTTACACTATTGGCACCACCACTATAAAACCTCCGTTCGTAGGGTATCAAATCGGCATTTCCAAAAGGAACACCTAAACCCAAACCGAGATGATAAACCACTCGATTGCTCTTGTCGAAAATTTGATAAAAGGAGCTATTATATTCACTCCTAACATATTGCGCATATCTAACATTAAACAATTTATAATAACCGTCGGCCTCCTTTTTGCTTTTAAACAATTTATTTGCCAAAAACAAAGAATTTCCAGCAGATTCAAAATTATAACTCTGAGCTATATAGCTACGCAATGGTCTATTCGGATTTCTATTCGTATAGTTTAGATTATAAGCCATACGCATTATTAAATGATCCTCGTAATTATATCTATTATAAAATCCTGGAGTGATATAATTCGCCCTAAATGTAGAATCGATAGAAGGGAAATAAACATAACTCAAATTTATCAATTCAAATTTATGCTGATACCTACCTGCCGTCCAGGTATAATTCATACCTCCCGTAAAGTTCGTTGTCGAAAATTCATTGGGTCTATTCTGAAAAGTTGAATTATTGGTAAATTCCGTATTTGCATGTATCCTACGTTTAAATTCATAACTACCAAAAGGAAAAATAAACTTTGGAAACATTAGCCTAAGTTGCAAACCATACTCATTTGCCCAAACATCATCTTGCTTTTCTGAAGCTACACGTATCTGCGTGCTAAAAGTTTCGGCACCACCAAAGGTATTTTTATTTACCACACCTAGCTGCAACTCGCCTCCCCAATAGCCTTTGGTTAGTGTAACTTTAGCTTCGGTCGAAACTCCAACGGTTTTTGCTGGTATAATATAAACGTAGGAATCGAGTACTTGTGAATCATCACTTTCTTTGAACGTTATATTGACATACTTAATAGGCGGAAGCGAGTTAAGAGCCGAATACGTTTTCTCTACAGCCAAATCGTTAAATATGCTATTGGGCTCAATGTATGAATTATGAATCAAGGCATCTAAACTAATGAACTCGTTCTTGATATCAATTAAACAATTGCCCCCTAATTGGACAGTGTCCAGTTCATTTACATCAACGCTATCAGAAAACTCAGCCCTATTTAACACGAAATACACCTTTCCTACTTTATATTGATTAAATATTGGCCAAGTCCTTGCAGGTGTAGCACGTTTGAGGTTTGTCCTTAAATCAAGTTTTACATTGATTTGATGTGATTTAAGCGAGCTATCTGCCGAAAAAACTAAAAATTCTTTTGTGAAATTAAAATATCCCATGTTCCGCATTTGAGCTGTAATGCGTTCACGTTCCTTATTCAGCATATCAACATCAAAATTAGTTTCGCTTCGAACCAGCGTTTTCGATTTATCAGCAGCAATGGAATCAAGAACAGCAAAGCCTGTTATAGGAACATAATTCTTTATTTTATATGGTTTATTTGACACAATAACGTATTTTACTTTCACCTTTTTACCTTTAAAAAAAAGAAGCGTATCAACACGTGCGTTTACAAAACCTCTATTTACAAAGACTTGCTGTAATTGCTGAGCCGAGAATTTAGTTAAAATAGGATCATAAATAACTGGCTCCTCACCTATACGATTAAACGTTCTATGAAAAAACCGACGAAGGGATGATGAGGTATCGCGAGGTGAAAGGTTGTAGATATGCAACTGCATTTTATAAAGCCAAAGCACCGAACTATTTGGCGTTTGACGCAAATACTCATCAAGCTCATCCTCCGAGACATCTTTCAATTCGGAATTTATAGTCACTTTATTAAGTAGATACTCGCCATCCTTTACAAACTTTGTTGTTTTACAGGACACAAAAATCACACAGAATAAAATACCAAATACAATATATGCTGTTCTACTAATATGCATTATTACTTAAATCAATTTTGATTTGCAAATATACTTTTTTTTTACGAGCTTACAATCCATCCTACTCAGTCAGAAATTTCACATACAATTAATAAAAAATTCACAAATTTGCTACAAAGACTTACTTATAAGCAATACAAACTATCTATATACAAGTTATTTCAACTTTAAGAAACAAACAACACATAGAATTAACACAAATCAAACACGAACCAAACACGAACCAAATAACACTCTGACAAAATTAACACACAAATAATTGCATATTGAAATAATTAGTTGTAATTTTGCATTACATTATTATAAAAGAGACAAATCATAGTTCAACAAAAGTAATCGAAGTAAATTTTTTAGCCATGAATATTTTCAATAAATTACAACAATTACAACAATTACACGAGTTAATTGCACAGGGCAACACTGGCCGACCAGAAAACTTAGCTACAGCATTAGGCGTTACACGAGCTAGACTCTACATGCTAATTGACGAACTGAAATCGTTGAACCATAGCATCAACTATTCGCGCCGAAAACAAACGTTTTATTACCACAGAGCTGGCACATCCAACAGCATGGCCTAATTAACTAAAAACATCAAAACCTTGTCTTGTTCATTTCATTTTGCTACCTTTGCAACTTATCCATTAAGCAAACAATTGCTGTATTAATACGCAAAAAAAAACAACAATAGGTATATTTATGATTTTAAAAGACGAGCTATTCCCTATTGGGCAAATTATTAAAC
>JAGNPC010000236.1 GCA_017989795.1 Paludibacter sp.
TGGCGTTAACGGATCAGATACACCAACCGAGAGAGTGATTGAGTCTCCATATGTAATTGCGTTTTCGGCTACCACAGCATTGTCGAATACAGGCATTGAAGTAGGGAAATGAACTCTCAACTCTTCTTCCTGACACGAGGCTACGAAGAAAATCAGCAGCCCGAATATAATTGAATTAATAATATTTTTCATATTGAATTTGAATGATTTATAAAAATTAGTAACCTGGGTTCTGAACAAGGTTTGTGTTCAAATCAATCGCTGTTGTTGGAATTGGGAACAGGTACGAAGTTTCGCTGAAAGTGCGGCGAAGCGGTAAACGTCCGCTGTCGCGTGAGTTTAGAGTATTCATCACCTCTTCAACTTTTCCATAACGTACCAAATCGAACCAGCGTTGTCCTTCGAAGGCAAGTTCAAGGCGTCTTTCTTTCAGAATGGCATTCAGCATACTTTCTTTCGACGCTTTTACGCTTGCGGGCAGTGCAGGCAACGAAACACGTGCTCTTACCTGATTTACGATGGTCTCGGCCGCTTCGAGGTTTGATGCTCCATCCAAATTGGCCAATGCTTCAGCTTTCAGTAATAAAATATCAGCAAAACGCATTTTAATAATGCTATGTACCGCTGAACGCATTTTATACATAAAGGGATAACTGCTCGAAGGGTAGTAATTGCTCCAACTGGCCTGATAATAAACAATAGATTCGTTTTTACGAATATTGTCGTTTTCAGCAGTGAAAGCAGCAATTAAATCCCGTGTAGGAGTTACCCATTTTGCCCACGAGAAGTTGGCTTCAGGATCCAGTAAGTCTTTGCCAAACATCCAGGTCACCCAGTTTCCACCACCAGGGAAGAAGTTGACTTCGAGAATTGATTCGGCAGTCGATCTGTTTTTTAGGTCTGTTCCTGCTGAGTTCAGTGCATAAATATCTCCAAAACTTGGATTTAATTTAAAACCATCGGCGATTACATCGTTACAGTATTGAAGCACTTTTGTATAGTCGCGTGCAGGTTTCTCAGCATATGCTTTTGCAAGTAACGCTTTTGCTACCGATTTTGAAAGCACTGTTTTGTCTCCCGCATTATTGGCAGGCGCATCATCTATGGCTTCGGTCAAATCTTTAATTATCTGTGCATAAGTATCGGCTGGGGCTGTTTGTTTTGGATAATATAAAGGATATACTTCTTCAATATTCTCAGCTGTAATATCGGTTCCTTCTTTTGTTACAACGGGTATATTTCCCCATAAACGAACCATGTCAAACCAAACCAGAGATCTGAATATTTTTGCTTCGGCTTTCCATTGTCGACGTTCGGTAGCAGTTAACGATGCATCCGGAACTTTATCAATGTTTTCGATCACTGTATTTGCCTGAGCCACATCTGCTAAATAGCGATCCCAGTCGCGGGCTAAAACACTGTTTCCTCCATCAATAGCGTTGGTCTCAATGGGCACTACCTGCGATCCGGTACTGCCGCCATACGCATTGTCCGAACGTGTTTCACAGATCATTGTCAAATCCAGGTACCAATGTTCCTGCTCTTTCAGCTTCTGATACAACGATTGGTATTGCGAATACATTTCGGCTCTGGTTTTGTATTTAATGGAGTCGGTGCTCGATGTTTGCCCGTATGTTCTTTCAGAATATTCCGAAATCGGATCGTAGTCGAGCGAGCAGGAAGCAGCCGTAAGCGCTAAAGCTCCTGCAAAAACTATTTTTGATATATATTTTGTCTTCATCTGATTCGTTTTTTTTATTAAAATTCAACATTTAATCCTACAATGAAAGTTCTGGTTTGTGGGTAAGTACCCCAATCGATACCTTGAACCGTTCCGCTGTTTCCCCATTGATTTACCTCAGGGTCGAAACCGAGATAATTAGTGAATGTAAGCAGGTTCGATGCAGTGAGGTAAGGTTGTAGTTTTGTTATACCGAGTTTCTTCATTTTTGATGGAGTTACATTGTACGATAACGTAACATCTTTAACTCTCAGAAAACTTCCATCCTCGATAAAATAAGATGAAATTTTCATATCATAACCGGCTTTCGGAATGGAAGTTATCATTCCCGGACGACGCCAGCGATCGAGTACGCGGGTCGATTGATTTTTGGCATCGTACATACCTTCTGTTTCCATGCGCGAAGCGTTGAAAATATCATTTCCGTATGAACCCTGAATGAGAATACTTAAATCGAAGTTTTTGTATGTGAAGATATTGGTCATACCAAAAGTAAAATCAGGATTTGGGTTTCCGATTTCGGCTTTGTCCGAGTCAGTTATCGATCCATCTTTATTTACATCTCTGTACATCAATTCTCCTGTTTCAGGATCAACGCCATCGCTGAAATATCCGTAAAATCTTCCAAGTGAATATGATGGTTGGTTTCTAACTACGAATTCTGTAATGTTTTCGCTTGTTTTTGCTGTATTGTAAACCTGTGATAAAACAAGTTTTGTTAATTTGTTTTTGTTTGTTGAGATATTGAAGTCTGTCGACCACTTAAAGTCTCTGCCATTGAAATTTTTTGAATTCACTGTGAATTCAAATCCTTTGTTTGACATTTCACCTTCGTTACGTGTAATCGTTGAAGCGGTTGATGCTCCGGGTGGAAGGCTTACGTACATCAACATATTAGTTGTATATTTTGAATAATAATCTATTGCAAAAGTCAGCCTGTTTTTTAAAATGGTTAGGTCAAGTCCCAAATTTGTTTGAGTCATTGTTTCCCATGTTAAATCGGAGGTTCTCAGTTCGTTCTGAGTAATAGTTGGTGTTGCAGTTGATTTACCTGGTTGAGTCCAGTCTACGCGGTTAATTGCAAATCGCTGCAAATAGCTATAGTCGGGCAATCCGGCCTGATTACCTGTTTGTCCCCAGCCTCCACGAATTTTCAAATCGTCTATCCAGGTCAGGTTTTTCATGAATTTTTCGGATGAAATACGCCATGCTGCCGATGCCGATGGAAAATACCCCCAGCGATGATCGGGATTCAGTTTCGACGAACCATCCACACGCATATTCACAGTAGCAAGATATTTACCATCGTAGTTATAAGCCAAACGTCCTACATAAGACATCATGGCCCATGCCGATTCGAAACTACCACCATCTTGCAATACTTTATTTCCTGCGTTTACAGTTTTAATGCTTCCATCGTGAAAGTATTGGGAATTTACATATGATTTGTTATAGTTGTTTGTTGTTCCTGAGGTTCCACCCATAAAATCAATGTTGTGTAAGCCCATTGATTGATTGTAGCTCAATATGTTGTCGAATATAATTACAGAGCCAACTGATCGTTCGTCTGTAGCAATTCCACCGGTGCTTCTTCCGTAACCCGTTTTTACAGGATCGAGAAAGCTTGTATTGTTTTTATACAAACGGTCTAAAGTGATGGATGAACGTAATTTTAATTTTGGCAGGAAAGTTATTTCAGCACTTCCTGTGCTCACAAGTCGGTTGTTGATTGATTTGTTGTCGGCTGTACGCGACATGTTTTCTACAGGCGATGTTATGTTTACGCCATAAAAGTTGTCGTAGTACTGTCCGGGGTTATTTTCATCCCAGATTGGAGCGTAAGTAGGAGCGTTGATAACCGAAAGAACCACTCCGGCGCGGTTGGCACCCAATCCACTCACGATGCCGTTGTTTTTATAATCGGAATATGAAACGTTTGCGCCGATTTTTAGCCATGGGCGAATTTGATTTTCAACGTTTGTACGGAAATTAAAACGTTCGAAAAATGCGACTTTGATAATTCCCTGCTCGCCTGTATAACCTGCCGAAAGATAGTAGTTTATTTTATCGGTAGCATTTGAGATCGAAAGCTGATAATTCTGTGTGAGTGCACTTTGGAAAGTTTCGTCGTACCAATCTGTTTTGTCGGTAAGTGTGGCTGGCAAAGCAGTTGTCGATCCCATATCATCAAGCAGTTCGCGATACTGAGCCACATTGAGCGATTCGATTCGTTTTGTAAGGCTTGTTACCCCCGCATAGGCATTCAGCGAAATTTTTGCATTCCCTTTAATTCCTGTTTTCGTGGTAATAAGAATAACGCCATTGGCAGCACGCGAACCATAAATGGCTGCTGAAGAAGCATCTTTCAGTACCTGCATGCTTTCAATATCGTTGGCCGAAAGGAATGAAATATTGTCGAGCGTCACACCGTCAACTACATATAGCGGGTCGTTGCTCGAGT
>JAGNPC010000237.1 GCA_017989795.1 Paludibacter sp.
TTCGTCGAACATAAAGAGATTGGAAAGTTTTATCCCCGCTCCTATCTGATAATTGTTTACATTATCTGTATATACCTGACCGCCGAAATTATACTGATTTATGGAATAACCTGCAAAAATGTTCCACTGCAATTGAAGGGATACATCGCTTTTTTCGTAGATAATACAACTTTCAGTATTGCACACTTTCTCATGATAGGCTTCGGCCAATTTTATTAAAGAGCTATGACTGAGATGAACATTCTGAATATTGCTTTTTACATCTGGACAATCCTGCATGATATAGGCCAGTTTTCCTTTGGTTTGAGTCTGAACAACAAACTTCTTATCTGCTATCTTACGTGTTTTTTCTTCCTCTGTTAGTTCAATTAAGCCCACTCCGTCCTTTTCGGCATAATAATGCTCCACCACATCAAACGAATAATAAATACTTGTGATCCCTTTTATCAGATATTCAAGAAAAACAGTCTTTTTATTTAAAGAGTCTTTTTGTATTTCTTTGCTGATATAGTATTTACCATCCGTAAATCTATAACCCTGAATTTCAACAGACAGAAAGGTTTTCTCTTCTCCGGTTTCAGTTCGAAACACACACTTCTCACCAGCATTTTTACTGGTCTGTTTCAAAAGCTGCCCTTTTAGTGTATCTCCATTCAACAGAATAACATATCCGGGCATATGATTTAAACGGGTCTCTGCCTGTAATGCTGCACTATAAAAAAACAATAAAATTAATGATAATTTTAAACCTGTCTCATGTTTAATAATTTATTTTACCGTCCAAAGATAAACAACATTTTTAACAACGGCAATTTTTTCAGAAGAAATATTAAGGAATGTTGAAACAATATGCAAATGTGATAATGTGCCAATATGATAATGTGCAAGTGTGTCAATATGCCAATGTGATAATGTGATAATGTGATAATGTGCAAAGTGCCAGTCGTTGAAGAATGAAAAGTTCTCCGGTCAACGGTTTCCGGTCTTTGTTAAACTGTGGAAGGGTGGAATTGTGGAACTGTTGAAGAGTTGACGGATTGAATTATAAAATTCGTCTAACAGGTCCATAACCAGGAACTCTATTCTCCGGCTTCATCCTTCAAGGAAAGTAATTTTTGCAATGTGCGAAAATCAAGACCGTTCTCAATTGTGTTTTTCATCCCAAAATGTGTATCAAATTCAATTATCCATCTTAAGCATAAAACTTTTTTTTCGTCGTCGCAACCAATTACTTCACAAGTAATTATTTCCCCATCATTAAGTTTGCGTTTAGCTTCATTTATTTTTTTTCTGCGCAATGTTGAATATTTAGCTTTTGAATTATCTATTCGGGCTTTATATTTATCGTTTATTATGAATAAGATTTGGTTTTCTTCATTTATCTCCCGAACAACACGTGCCGAAACTACCTGACCTATTAATTCCTGAGGGTTGCTATTGTTCCAATAAAAAAGCAATTTATCCTGCGTAAAAACCAATTGTCCATTTACATCTACTTCTTGATTGAAAACATGTATTTCATCGCCCGTTGAACAATTGATAAATGCTTGATGACTGCTGAACCCGGACTTATGTAAAAATCCGACAAATGAACCACCTTGCCAATCAAAATGATAACCTATATCAATTAAAACACCATAACTGTACTTTTTAATGATTATTCCTTTATATTCGTTTCCAATCTCCAAATCAACTTTTTTAAATTGAGGTATTTGGCCATTAATAATTATCCACATTGGATCTTTCGAAATTTTATGAATTTTACAAAAGAATAATTTATTTAGCAATTTTGGTTGAATTGCTAACCAGGATCCTCTGTCGTTATACCTCCATGGCATATGATTGAATGTAACAAAGGCAAACAACCCTGAAACTTTTACTATAAATCCATTCTCTTTAATGTCCACTATCCTGAAGGGAAGACTTATATTCTCTTCTTGTTTTTTCTCTAATGAGGCCACAAGTTCTTCGAGCCATTTTTTATTCTGATGGCTATTGAACAATCCTTTTATATTATCAAGCAAGTTGTCCCAAATCATTTATTTCGCATTATTCTTTTTTCTTTCTAAAACTTTGAGCTATCATTCTATTGTCCAGACTTTTGACTTTAGACATTAGACATTAGACAAAAGAACAAAGACAAGCAGAAGCCCTTGAATTTCTAATTTTTAATTATAAACATTCCTCCACACAGTACATCAGCCAGCTAATCGTTAGTCCGATACATCCACCATATAAAACCTCCTTCAACGTATGTCTTCCTAAAACTATCCTCGACCAACCCAACAGAACAGTGAACAATAACAGGACGATTCCGGCTGTGACATTTAGTGTCATTACCAAAAACGAAAGGTAGATATTCAACGAAACATGTAACGAGCTTTTTATAAATAAGTTGACAATTTGTGACACGAATACAAGAACCGTGGCAAACAATACACTTATACATAAATTGCTGTTTTGCCCCGTTGTGAACAATAGAAACGTTACAAATGCCAACAGGGGAACAGCATAAATAAACAACGACTTCCTTTGTTTTCTGTCGGACACATCAAAATTTGTGTATGTACCATTTTTCGTTCTCAGGTACATTCTTACTATCAATGGTATAAAAATACAACCAATTATCAAAAACGAAATAAATGCTGCTTTTTTGAAATCTTCGAACCCAAACATTGCGATGACAACAAAAACAGGGATTGTCAACATGGGATGTCCAATGATTGATATAAAATTTGCTATTTTCTGTTTCATATTTTGAATATCGACTTAATTATAAATAAGGTAAAGTTTCACCGGGGTCTCCTTATTAATGGGATCGAGAGTCAACAGTCCCCAGTCTTTTGACTTTAGACAACTGTAAATGGAGTGCATTTTATCAGTTGGTTATTTTATGTTTTCCTAAATATCTTTTTGTTTGTTGCATATATTCGATATACTTTTCTTTGAAGATTTCAGTCAGGAATTTTTCTTCTTGTTTAATTTGCAAATGAAGCATAATTATAGCCCAAAGGGTATAAACAAGTAAGATCCAATTAAAAAAGCAAAATAATATAGCCAAATAAACCATGTCAAAAGCCAGAAAAGCAGGGTTTCGGCTTATTCCGAAAATGCCATTGGTCACCAGTTCTGTTTTGTCTTTTTCAGGAATACCGGCGCGCCAATTATCTCTCATTGTAAATACAGCCATCGCAAAAAGAACAACACCTGATATTCCTGATACAATTCCTGCAATTTGTAAAGCGATACAAGAATGCGTTGTGTTCAGCACTATACTTATAAGCTCTACAAGTAGTACTGTATAAGTAGCAATTTTGAGGAATAATTCAGTAAGAAAGAGCTCTTTTGGCTTTTTTCCATGTGCCATTTGATCAGTTATAATTCCTTTCTTGCGTTGAATCACCATTTTAGCTATGTAAATAGTATAGAACGACAATAAAATCAGTATTGCAAGATATTGCAGTTTTGTGTTTATGCAAATAGAATTCATTTTTGTTACGAGTGCTTTTTTGTATTATGAATATTAGACTTTAGACATAAGAACAAAGGCAATGTGATAATATGCCAATTTAAGAGCTGGAATCGTTGAACTTGTCTTAGCCTACGCCTGTGCCTGTCAGAATCCGGAACTCTTTAATTATCAATTGTTAATTGTCAACTATCCTCTGAGCATCCTCCAACTACAGCTTTTCATGAGTTCCGGACAAAATCCCGGACACTATTCAATAATCACCTTTTTAAACTCCATCGACTTTCCTGTATTCAGTTGAATCAGGTACACGCCCGGTTTAAAATCTGAAGTTCGAACCACATTGCTGATATTCAAATCCCCTGTATAAATAAGTTGCCCCATTAAATTTTGGATTTCAAATGTTGAACCATCCACACAATCAATCCTGAACTGATCTTTTGCAGGATTTGGATATACATGGATATTTTTACTTTCTGCATTCAGGTCGTTTATCCCACTCGAAAAATTACTTGCAATATTCGAACGGGAAGAATTGTAGGATACCGCCACACTATTTTCAGCATCAGTAATTTTTTGCGATGCAGATTTTACCTGCGATGGAGTTACAAGTGCCGGGCTAATGACCTCGAGTTGATAATATACATCGCCCGAAGGTGCATTGACATCGCTGAATTGCGTACTACTGCCCGATGTGGCATCAATAAAGTTAAGACTCGTTGCACTGCTACC
>JAGNPC010000238.1 GCA_017989795.1 Paludibacter sp.
ATTATTAGGTAACTGCAAACTAATTAATAGGTTATAGTTTAAAAATCCAACAAATATATTTACTTTTGTATGTATATTTTCTGAAAACATACTTAAATACTTTTATCATAATACTTGTAAATGAAGAAATTAATTCTATTGTTTTTAACGAGCATACTTTGTTTAAATATTTATGCACAAGAGTTGGCTTTTAGCGATTCGACAGAGATCAGTCTTTTAACTTGTGCGCCTGGACATGAAGCCTATTCAAAGTTTGGTCATTCGGGCTTGCGCGTGGTTGATAAACAAAAGGGGTACGACTTTGTGTTTAATTGGGGAATATTTAGTTTCAATACGTCGAACTTTTACATTAAATTTATAAAAGGTGAAACCGACTACCTTTTGGGTGCGCAATACACAGCCGATTTTTTGGCAGAATATGAAGAACGTAACTCGGTGGTATGGGAGCAAGTAATTAAGCTAAATAAGGCTGAGAAAACAAGGTTAATTGACTTAATACTTACAAATTATAAGCCTGAGAATAGAACTTATCGTTATAATTTTGTGTACGATAATTGTGCTACCCGACCTCGTGATTTGATTTTAGGAAGTATTGATGGGCATGTGGTGTTTCGCGAAAATTACCAAGCAAATACCTACCGTCAAGCTATTGACGAATACACTGGCGATGATAATTGGCTACGTTTTGGCATTGATTTGGTATTTGGCTATCAGGCCGATAATAATATGCCCCAGCTACAAAGTATGTTTTTACCCGAAATATTAAAATATGAATTTGTAGATGCACAAATTTACGATAAGCAATATAAAAGTAAAAGGCCGCTTGTAGAAAAAAGTAAAGTCATTGTTTCGAGTAAAAATATTGAACAAGCTAAGCTGGGCTTTTTCGATCGACCATTTTATGTTTTTTTAGCGCTGTTGATTTTTGTAGCTTTACTTTCGGCCTATGAGTTGGTGTTTGCCAAGGAATATCATAGGTTAATTGACTCCATGTTGCTGATGATAACTGGTTTGGGTGGACTTTTGATATTCTTTCTTATGTTTTTTTCGGTACACCCGCTTGTGAAATATAATTTGAATTTACTGTGGTTGAATCCATTAAATATAGTTGCAGCTATCTTTATTTGGTTTAAAAGGTTCCGTATTCAGGTTTTCTTTTTCCAATTAATTAATTTGGCCCTCGTCGCACTAGCCCTCATAGCTGTGGCTATGTCGGTACAAACATTCAACCAAGCTACATTTTTGGTTATAGCCATTTTACTATTTAGATACTCTTCATGGATTTACATGGCCAAAAAAAGAATCGTTCGTAAACTCAAGTTTCAAAAGGAAAACAAAAAGGATTAACGGATATTTTCCAAATCGTAAGGCGTTTCCTGATATACAAAATAATTCAACCAATTAGTAAATAGTAAATTGGCATGACTTCGCCAACGAACAACGGGTTCGTTCTGCGGATTGTCATTTTTGTAGTAGTTTAACGGTAACTTAATTTTCATTCCCTTTGCAATGTCGCGCTTGTATTCCGTGTTTAAGGTGTTGGGCGAATATTCCGAATGACCAGTAATAAAGAACTCACGTCCATTGCGAGCCATCACCATGTAAACACCCGAGTCGGGCGAGTCTGAAAGTAGTGTTAGCGCTGCATTTTTCAGAATATCTTCTTTGCGTACTTCGGTATGGCGACTGTGAGGTACGTAAAATGCATCGTCGAAGCCCCTGAAAATAGGATTTTGCGGATTGTGATTTACATGTTCAAAAACACCAAACATCTTTTCGGTAAGCGGGTATTTAGGTATGCCATAATGATAATAAAGACCAGCTTGCGCAGCCCAACAAATAAAGAAAGTGGACGTAACGTGCGTGCGTGCCCAATCAAAAATTTGCGTTATTTCACCCCAATAGTTTACTTGTTCAAATTCTAGGTGTTCTACTGGAGCGCCTGTGATTATCATGCCATCGTAGTTGCTGCTTTTTACTTCGTCGAAAGTTTTGTAAAATGCCGATAGATGCTCTACGGCTGTGTTTTTTGACGTATGCGATTCCATGTGCAAGAAATCAATTTCTATCTGCAAAGGCGAATTGGATAATAACCGAATGAGATCTGTTTCGGTAGTTATTTTTATGGGCATTAAATTAAGAATTAATAATCGAAGTGGACGAATCTCTTGTTTCTGAGCTCGTTCCGAGTCCATTACAAAGATATTTTCTTTCAATAATTCATCAACCGCAGGTAGCGTAACAGGGATATTAACTGGCATAATAACTTAAATTTCAATGTTCCTTAATAATATTTTTTGTAAATTTTCCAATACTCTTCACTGCCAATAAAATCGTTGAGAAATTCATTGAGTTTGGCCTGAAGGGTTGTCGAATTTACATTTACCGACCATACAATAGCTTGCTGATAGCCTACAGCTAAATTTATGGTTAAATTTGGGTATTGCATCATGTATTTGTGAGCCAACCTTTCGGGGCATATCGTGTAGCGTATTATACTGTCCGAAACCATTTTTACGGCTAGTTCGGCAGTTGTATTTTTTAGTTCGTTTACGTATACCGTGTCGGCAATTTGGTCTGATAAGTGCTCGACAAGCATACGGTAGGGTGAGTTTTTGGGTAGCGAAATGGTGTCGCCAGCCAAATCGTTTTGATTACGAACAAGCGAAATCGAATCGCCCGTACGTTGCACTAAAAACTGTCTGTTTATTTGTACGGCATCTGTAAATAGCACTTTGTCCCTGTACTCAGTAGTTTGCGGAATGAATCCCGCAAATAAATCATATTCGCCATCCATCAGGTTGTAAATATTCGTGCGTACATCATCACTTTCAGCTATTTCTAACTCCAGTCCTAATTTATCGGCAAAAGCCTTTACTAGTTCGTATTGAAAGCCATATACGCTATCTTTCACCACCGTAAATCCAATAGAGCCATTGTCAGTAACCACCTTTATACGGCCCGATTCTACTATTTCGTCAAAATCTCTACTGCTTTTATCGCGCATTAAGTAGAATATGACGCCCAGTACTACTAGTGCCGAAAATACGAGTACCGAGTTTTTTAAACCTAGATGCGATTTTATTTTCTTAATCATAAAAGTTCCATGTTAGCCCCATACGCAATGTGGCAGGATTTATTGGATAATTGGGCATTGAATAATAAACACCTTTCATAAACAACTGGTTCAAATGGAAGTACTCAAAAAAGAACCGCGTACGTTTTAAATGGAAGTTGGCATATAAACTAATCACCGGATAATTACCCACTTTAGTATCTTGCTGATTGTAGAACTGCCCTGTGGCAGGCATGTAAGCAGGAGCAAAATACGAAGTATGGTAGCGAACAGATGTCCCTATCTGCGTACTTAATACCTTAAACCATTTGTCAGTATAAAATAAATTATGGTACAAGCTCATTTTAGGTAATGGCATTACAGCGTCATTACCAAAATTATCTTGGTAAACAGCCGTATTATCCAACCCAAAAAGCCCGAAGCGGAAATTCTTAATCAATTTTACTGTCAGTACTTGCACGCTTCCACTGTGCTGTATTGGCATCGCTGTTGAGTCAAAATAAATATGTTTGGCTATATTGTCGATACCAACATCGAGCCACAACCGTTTGGTTGGTATCGCAAATCGGCCACCAATATGCGTCTTGAAAACTTTATCGAAGTTGTTGTTCCACCTAAAGTGATTTGAATCATAGTTTTTTAAATGGAAATCAGGCTCAGTGGTCGACGAAAAAGCGTTTGCCCGTAACTCAATGGTATCTTTCCAAAGTCTAAAACGGGTTCCCATATCTGCCGATAAGTTTAAATCGCCCACCCTGTAGCCCATCAATGCAATGTCAGCATTCATTGTATAGGTTAATTTCTGCCCAAGTCGTTTTGATAGTTCGCCTCCAATGCGTAAAGTACTCAATACGCTATCGCGCGTCACGCTGTCGCGCGAAAATACAAAACGCTCCACATCACTGTGCGCATAAGCCGTTAGCCCAAACCGCATCCATTTGTTAAATTCTTCAACTAAGTTTATCGCAAACCTATTACTCAATCGCTGTAGAGCCGCCGTGTCGTTTGTAAGTTTACGGTAGGTGTTTTTGTAAAACTCAAGTTCTTGACTTACTTCATAGTATCGATTCTGAAAATTATCAAACGAAATGGTTTGCAGA
>JAGNPC010000239.1 GCA_017989795.1 Paludibacter sp.
AACACACAAAGAGTACGATGTGAGGGCTGTGCAATTTCATCCCGAATCGGTGTTAACGCCTGATGGAGAGATGATTATGAAAAACTGGTTAGAGAATTAAAACGTTTTTATAATGCGTATGCAAAACGGAATCCTATTTAAATAAAACAAGAAAATGAAACAGATATTAACCCGATTATTTGAACAACAAAGTTTATCGAGAGAAGAAGCAGCCTCTATACTTACCAATATTGGAAATGGTATGTATAACGAGTCGCAAATAGCAGCTTTTATTTCCGTATTTTTAATGCGAGCCATTACTATCGAAGAGTTGGTTGGGTTCAGAGATGCCATGTTGCAATTAGCATTGCCCACAGATTTGTCTGATTATCAACCTATTGATATTGTAGGAACTGGTGGTGATGGGAAAAACACATTTAATATTTCTACCTTAAGTTGTTTTGTAGTAGCAGGTGCTGGTTATAAAGTAGCCAAGCATGGCAACTATGGAGCCACTTCTATTAGTGGAGCATCCAATGTGTTAGAGTATTTTGGTGCTAAGTTTACTACCGATATGGGTAGCTTACGTCATGCCATCGAAAACTCGGGAGTTGCTTATTTGCATGCACCATTGTTTAATCCAGCAATGAAAAATGTGGCTCCTATTCGGAAAGCTTTAGGCGTTCGTACATTTTTCAATATTCTCGGACCACTCATTAGTCCCGCTCGACCCACACACCAACTATTAGGAGTGTATAACCTGAAAATGATTCGGTTATACAATTATATCAATCAAATTGTAGGAGGTTCGTATGCCTTAGTGCATTCGCTCGATGGGTACGATGAGGTATCGCTAACGGCTGATACGAAAATTGTTAGCAGTTTTGGTGAGGAATTATATTCGCCAGAGCAAATGGGTTTTTCTACCTTAAAACAAGAAGATTTACATGCAGGAAATTCGATAGACGAGGCAGCAGCTATCTTTAAGTCTGTATTAGAAAATTCAAGTACCAAAGCCCAGCAAGATGTAGTGGTAGCCAATTCGGCTTTGGCTATTCGTATTGTGTGTCCAACCAAGTCAATAGCAGAATGCAAACAAGAGGCGTTGGTGTCGTTGCAAAGTGGAAAAGCTGCAACTGCATTTAAGCACTTTTTAGAAAGTTATAAAGGATAAAGATATGACAATTTTAGATAAGATTATAGCTGAAAAACAGCACGAAGTCAGTGCTAGAAAACAAGAGGTTTCGATTCATCAATTAGAGAAATCTTCTACTTTTTCACGACAAACTATTTCGTTAAAAAAAGCCTTACAACAGTCGAATACAGGTATTATTGCCGAATTTAAACGTAAGTCACCTTCTAAAGGCTGGATAGCTGAGCATGCTCAAGCCAATGTTATACCCTTTGGTTATCAACAAGCTGGTGCAACGGGTTTATCCATACTTACCGATTATCCCTTCTTTGGTGGACAAACGAAAGATATTTTAGACGCACGTGAGCAGGTTACTATTCCTATTTTGCGAAAAGATTTTATGATTGACGAATACCAATTAATTGAAGCTAAAGCGATGGGTGCAGATGTTATTTTGCTTATTGCTGCTGCCTTGTCGCCAAAGCAAGTGCTGACTTTAGCCAAGATAGCTCATTCCTTATCGCTAGAGGTATTGCTCGAAATTCACAACGAGCAAGAATTAGCCCATATTTGTGAAGAAGTAGATATGGTAGGGGTAAATAATCGTAATCTAAAAGATTTTATTGTCGATATACAGTATTCTTTTGATTTGGTAGATAAAATACCGAACGAATGTTTGAAAATTAGCGAAAGTGGTTTGCAAAATCCAACGGATGTTATGCATCTTCGGAAAGCTGGTTATCAAGGCTTCTTAATGGGAGAAACATTTATGAAAACAGCCCATCCTGAAAAAGCATTGGCTGCATTTATACAACAACTCAGAGTCAATTAGGTCAACTTAAAGAGAGAATGTCGATGAAAGTGAAGGTATGTGGAATGAAATATCCGCAAAATATTAGAGATTTGGAAGGCTTACATCCAGATTATATGGGTTTTATATTTTATCCCCCATCACCTCGATATGTGGGTGAGGATACTGAGCTAAAAACATTTTTACCCTCCATATCAATTAAAAAAGTGGGCGTTTTTGTGAATGCATCTTACGAAGAGATAATCAAAATAAGAACAGATTTTTCGTTGGATATAGTTCAACTGCATGGAAAAGAACCTGAGGCATTATGTCGTCAACTGAAACAACAAGGCATACCTGTAATTAAAGCATTTAGTATTTCTTCGCCAGCAGATTTTTTAGATACCAAAGCATATGTGGATGTGTGTGATTATTTTTTATTTGATACCAAAACACCTCAGTATGGAGGATCGGGACTCAAATTTGATTGGCAAATATTGCAGGCATACACGTATCACGTACCTTTCTTTTTAAGTGGAGGTATTGCTTTAAGCGATGTAGAAGAAATTAAAAAGATTGCACATCCGCAATTGGTAGCGATAGATGTAAACAGTCGTTTTGAAACATCTCCAGCAACCAAAAATATCAACCAATTACAACAATTTATACAAGAAATAAAACAACTAAATACATACTAACATGGATAGGATAGCATCATTATTTGCAACTAAAAAAAATCGAATAATATCAGTGTATTTTACAGCAGGATTTCCACAATTACATGATACCGTAACTATTATAAAGGAGCTTGCACACCAAGGCGTGGATATGATAGAAATAGGGATTCCTTATTCCGACCCAATGGCAGATGGTCCAGTTATACAACATAGTAGTCAGCAGGCACTTGAAAACGGCATGTCGCAAAAATTGCTTTTCGAACAGTTAGCGACTATCCGTCAAGAGGTGTCTATCCCGTTGGTATTTATGGGCTATTTAAATACTATTATGCAATTTGGATTTGAACGCTTTTGTCAGCAAGCAGCACACATTGGCATTGATGGATTAATTATTCCAGATATACCCCTTGACGTGTATGTAAAAGAATACAAAACCATAGTAGAGCAATATGGATTAAAATTTATTTTATTGATTACACCCGAAACCACAGAAGAACGTATTCGACAAATTGATGCCGTAAGTAGTGGATTTGTTTATATGGTATCTTCGGCAGCTACCACAGGCTCGCAACAATCATTTGACACAGAAAAACAAGCCTATTTTCAACGCATTGCAGAAATGAAACTGCAAAACCCTACTTTAGTAGGATTTGGTGTTTCTAACAACTCCACTTACGAGGCAGCATGCACCTATGCTAATGGTGCTATTATTGGTAGCGAGTTTATTAAACAATTACAAAAGCAGTCTTCTATATCTTTGGCAGTAAGCACTTTAGTTTCAACAATTAAAGGGTCGTAATTAACACAAACGACCTTGAAATGTGTTGCGTTCTTGCAAACGTTTATCCAGTTTAGCAATAAACTCGTGGTTTTTTATGCCCCAATTGGGTGCTATACGATATTCGGTAGGCGTTTGCGATACAAAACGTTCAAGGCAAATATGCGAAGGTATATGTTCCATAAAATCGATACACAAATCAATATATTCCTGTAAACTGTACAACGGAATAAACGATGGATTATCTGTGTATTGTTTGGCTAAAGGTGTATTTTTTATAATTTGAAGTTGATGCAATTTGATGATAGCCAGCGGAAGTGTGGCTAATTGTGTGGCATGATTTAATATCGTTTCTCTGTTTTCAGATGGCAATCCCAAAATAATATGTGCTGCCACAGGAATGCCTTTGGCGTGTGTTCGCATGATGGCATCAACACTTTCTTCGTACGTATGTCCTCGATTTATCAGTTCAAGCGTGTTGTTATTGGTACTTTCTACACCATATTCAACTAGTACAAAAGTATTTTTTTGTATTTCATGCAGGTAATCAAGCAATTCGTCCGACATGCAGTCGGGTCGTGTGCCAATTACAATACCCGAAATGGCTCGATGGTGTATGGCTTCGCTGTATTTTTGTTTAATAACTTCCATACTTCCGTACGAATTTGTATACGATTGAAAGTAGGCAAGATATTTTTGATGTGCATGCTTTTTGCCAAAAAAAGAAATACCTTCCTCTATTTGTTGTGAAATGGATGTGTGAGAGCTACAATATGCTGGACTAAACGATTCATTGTTGCAAAACGTACAACC
>JAGNPC010000240.1 GCA_017989795.1 Paludibacter sp.
CCACATTATTGGCCGTGTAAATTTTGCCATTTAGTTGTATTTGTTCCTGCATGGGTATTTCAATTCAATTTTGTTTGGTCAACCGCTGAATATCTCCCCATTGTTCCGAATCAGGGTTATAAAAAAGTTGTGCATTTCTGATTTGTAATGGCGAAGCTATGTTGTTGTGATATAACTGTCCTGTGCCTAAACCTTGCGGTAGTGGCGAATTTAGCGTGTATGTCCATTGAGCAATGGCATTTAGGCCTATATTCGATTCCAATGCCGATGTAATCCACCATTTTGTTTGGTGCTTTTCGGCTGCATTTATCCATTTTTCCGATGCGGCAAAACCGCCTAATAAACTTGCTTTGAGTATGATGTATGCGGGTTTTATACGTGCAATCATTCCTTCTATATAGAAGTCAGATAGGCCAATAAGCTCTTCGTCGAGCGCTATGGGTATGGGCGATTGAATACAAAGTAGCGTCATGGCATCCCATTGTCCTTGTTTTATGGGTTGCTCTATGGAATGTATGCTGTAGTTAGAAAGCTGTTCCAATTTTCGTAGCGCATCCGATGTTGTAAATCCGCCATTAGCATCCAAGCGAATCTCTAATTCGTTAGCCTTAAACTCATTTCTTATTTGTTTAATGATGTCGAGCTCCGTATTAAAATCAAGCGCACCTACTTTTAGCTTTAAACAATTATATCCAGCATCTAACTTTTGAGCAATTTGTTGTTGCATAAATGCTTTGTCGCCCATCCAAATTAAACCATTTATGGCAATGCCTGCATCACCTGTTGTGAATTTGGATGGAAAAAGTATCTTCGACCCCTTGTTTTTTAAATCGAGTAGTGCTGTTTCGAGTCCAAAAGCTATTGATGGATAGTGAGTTAAATCGGGTGTTTGAGTCGGTTCGTGGGAGTTTAAAGCTGCACAAAGTTCATCGAGCTTGGCTATGTACGTATCCGAAGGGTCGATACTCAAGCCTTCAATGGTTGAGCATTCACCGATGCCAGTCAATCCATTGTGCTCCAGCAGTAAGTATACGCAGGGCTTGGAGTGAAGCACAGCCCTCGAAGTGCCAGCGGCAAATTTAAATTGGAGCGTATGGGTTTGGTAACTTGCTTTCATTAATCTTTTTTTGATGCAAATATATACAAAAAAAACCTACAAATGTATGTTAATACGTTTGTAGGTTTATGGTGACCTCGATGGGATTCTAACCCATGACCTTCAGAACCGGAATCTGACGTTCTATACAGCTGAACTACGAAGCCATTTTTTTTAATGCTCACAAAAGTAACTAAAAATATTGGTTTATTAAAGCCCTGTGTTACTATTGTTGGGTAGTTGTAATTTATTTCTCGAAACGGTATACGTCCATGATGGCTGTTTCGGTAATCGATGCTATTTCATAATCGGCCAATGTGCCCGACATGCCTTTCAGTATGCCTTCAAGTGCACTTTTCATGTCGGCAGCTTGCACCATCATCGTGTTGGCTGTGCGTTTTTCAACACCTTTTTCTTCGTCGATAGTTACAAAGTTAACTTTAGAACGATACCATTTATCACCATTTTCGTCGAAAAAAAGTTCGGCTATTTTAGTGCGTTTAATATTTGCTACCTCAAACTCGCCGCTAATAAATGGACGCATCTCTTCTATGATTCGTGCTTCTGCTTCAGTAAACGAAAGTGCATCAATAAGATACCCTTGACTTACTTTTACAATATTGCCGTCGTCGGCTGTTTTTTCGTATTTAATTTTACATTCAAACCAGGTGTGCATATCTATAGTGTTTTATTTTTGAGCCGCAAAGATAGTATTTTTTGTTTGAAAAGCGAATTGAACTTTAAAGCGAATTGAACTTTAAAGCGAATTGAACTTTAAAGCTGCTCCATGAAAAGTTTGTAAGTGATTTTTGTATGTCGAATTTCGAGGGTCTGTAATTTATTCTCTTCGATGTAGGCTATTATGTAGCATTTCTTTTGATCGGGACTCATTGAAGATAAGCGTATTTGTGTACCATTATTTGTTGGTCTTTGGCTCTCTTTTTTTAATGGAAAATTGTAGTTTGGTACACTCGATAATTTTAATTGTAGTTGGTCTAAATTGAGCCAAACCGCTACTTGTGTCGTTTTAGGTTCGCCAAAAGGATAAGCATCAACCCGTTCGGATAATTTGATAGCGGTAGTAGTATATACTTGAGTATATGCTAATTGTATTGTTAAAAATGCTACTATAATTAGAACAGTAGTTTTCATTTTGAGTGTAGATTTTAACTTTGGCTCTTAACGCATTGCAATAAAAAATATAACAATTATTGTGCTAGTATTGTGCTGTTTTACTGCTGTAATTTTAGCTTAAATAACCTAATAATTTCTATTCTATTTGCAAATATACGCTACATTATTCTATTTTTTAGCATTGAATCTGTGTTTTTTATAATAATTGTTGCTACAATAGTTATAATAAATTTAGTATTAAGTGGCTTTTATCTCAATAAATCTTGTTTAGCATCAATTAATTATTCGCTTTGTCGGTAGCTCTAATTTCTACACGCCTAATTTTTCCACTTATTGTTTTAGGTAGCTGATCTACAAATTCAATGATTCGTGGGTATTTATAGGGCGCTGTAACCGCTTTTACATGTTCCTGTATTTCATGTTTTAAACTTTCAGCGTGTTTGCTTTTGTATTCGCTAGCCAGTATAATAGTTGCTTTTACCACCTGACCTCTCACTTCGTCGGGTACGCCTGTAATGGCACATTCAACTACTGCTGGGTGAGTCATTAGGGCACTTTCTACTTCGAAAGGCCCTATTCTGTAGCCTGAACTTTTAATTACATCGTCGGCACGGCCCACAAACCAAAAGTAGCCATCTTCGTCGCGCCAAGCCACATCACCTGTATAGTAAATGTTATCGTGCAAAGCTTCATTTGTGAGTTCGGCATTGCGGTAGTAGCCTTTGAATAAACCCACCGGATAGCTCTTGTTGGTACGAATCACAATCTGACCGTGTTCGCTAGTAGTTGCGCTAACTCCTTCATTATTAAGCAAGTCAATATCGTAATGTGGATTTGGTAAGCCCATCGATCCGGGTTTGGGTGTAGTCCAAGGCGATGTAAAAATAGCCAATGTTGTTTCGCTTTGTCCATAGCCTTCTTTCAGTTCGATGCCCGTAAGATTAAAAAACTGCTCGTATACGGCCGGGTTTAAAGCTTCACCAGCGATGGTGCAGTATTCAAGCGACGAAAGGTCGTATTTGCTTATATCTTCGCGAATTAAAAAGCGAAAGATGGTTGGAGGCGCGCAAAGCGATGTTATTCGATGTTTCTGAATCATTTGTAGCATAGCTGCTGGCGTAAATTTGTCGTGATCGTATACAAATACGCATGCACCCGCTAGCCATTGCCCGTATAATTTACCCCAAACAGCCTTTAGCCATCCTGTGTCGGCAATGGTGAGATGTAAACTATCGCGGTGTAGGTTGTGCCAAAAGCTAGCTGTCACAATGTGTGCTAACGGATAAGCATAGTCGAGCATCACCATTTTGGGATTACCTGTAGTTCCGGAAGTGAAACTAATTATGAGCGCATCGGCATTAGTATTTACATTCGTAATTTTTTCAAAAGGCTTGGCATTTTCTATACCACAATGAAAATCGTACCAACCCTCGGGAATGTTAGGGCCTACTGAGATGCACATTTTTACGGTTGGTGATTCCGGAAGCGAATCATTAATGTGATTTAGAATTATTTCTTCGCCTACGGCAATAATGGCTTTAATATCGGCAGCATTGTTGCGGTAAACCAAATCTTTTTTAGTTAGTAAATGAGTGGCTGGGATAATAATTGCTCCTATCTTATGCAGTGCAAGAATGGTGAACCAGAACTCATAGCGCCGTTTTAGTATAGCCATCACTATATCTCCCTTGCCAATGCCTAAGCTTTGAAAATAGGACGCCGTCTGATCTGAATAATATTTTAGCTGCGCAAAGCTAAATTCTTTGCATTCGCCTTTGTCGTTTGTCCATAACAATGCTCTTTTGTTCGGTTCAATGCGAGCCCATTCATCTATAACATCATAACTAAAATTAAAATTATCGGGTACAATTAGCTCGTAATTTTTTGAAAAATCGTCAAAGTTTTCGAAATGACTTGTTTTAAGATATTTATCAAT
>JAGNPC010000027.1 GCA_017989795.1 Paludibacter sp.
CATCATACACTGTAGCGCCATCCATTTTCATAATCCAGCTCCACGAACCTTTCGTATACTCGTATTTTTGTGATGCAGCATAAAGCGGCTCAACCACATCGAAAGGAACCGTTGTTTCGACAATAGGCTGAAGCGTTTCGCCCAAAGTGATGGTACGCCAGGGAGTAAACCCGGGAAGAGCAATACCAGGCGCAGAAGTTCCATTCCCATTATTCTCACCATCCATCGGGAAACCAATAGTGTATAACCCACCAGGTCGGCCTATTAATCGGCTACCACAATAACGGCTATCTACCCCCGTTTCGGAAATAAGAACCCAGCCCTGAGAAGCCACCTTAAACAAACAAGGGAAAGTATATCCATTGTTGTCTCGTCCGTTTTGACCCATTGGAGCATCAAGTGTGTAGCTGGTTTCGTAACTAGGCATCGTGCGCGCAAAACCAACCATTGGTTTGCTTTGTGGACAAAGGAAAGTAGTAGTTTCTTCAGGAAAAACGAAACTTGTAGCTTCCTCATTGACCACACATGAAAGATGTTGTTTTTGTTGATAAACTTTATATCTGAAGGCGACATTATTGTTGCTGACTCTAAAAATAGCATCGAATGCTGGTTGACCGTTAATCGAAAATTTGAAAACACCCTCATTAGCCTGATAATGAACATTGCTTTTCTTGATATTGGGCAAGGAATAGGTATCATCGATTTTGTTCATGAAAATTGAATCACTAAGCGTAGTATTCTTCGTAAAGTCGCCCACATTAGTATTCAAACCTATAGGTGATGGTTTCAAAAACACTTTCCCATTGTAAGATATGCTATAAAAAGGCATTCCTGCATTTACGGAAACGCTAAGCTCCAGCTTTCCATCCGGACTGGTTATTTTTCTATCCTGAGCTTTTACTATGGTAACTGCCATTGCTAGAACAAGGCATAAAATACGTATTTTCTTCATATTGATTTTTAGTTTTTGTTATTTTCTGAAATCTTATCGCTGATATGGAAATAATCGAAATCGGCAAATCCACCTGGTTTTTTCGACGAATAATTGTATAAACCAAAGCGGTATCCCATGAAATGCTCCATGAATGTATATTCCATTTTAAGTGAACCACCAATACGGTTCCATTTATTTCCATCGAGGCTATAAAAAAAGTTAGCCTCATCCATTCGATTGCGGAAATCGCATTCAATTTTCAGATAGATTTTATTTTTTGAAAGCGGAATGCTTTGCAATTCTGTTGGCTTATCGGTTTTGTTGCTCACCATATACACATATTTCGCTTTGCCAACCACTTTTACACCAACCACTCCGAATTTGCGTTGCAATGCCACCAAACCGGCGAAATCACCATTTTTTAGCTTTGAAACATCAAGTAATGTTGTTCCTGAACAAACGGGACCAAAAGTGCGCTGAGTCAGCGTATTGCGCGATTTAAGAAACAAGCTATCAATACGATCCGTTTTAAGTCGAAGAAATCCGCGGCGTTCGGTGAGCGACCAGAGACTATTGTTGGGGTTATGATTCCACTGCCAAACAAGGGGTAAAGCTGGCTCACCTTTTTGACGGGTAAAGTCATCGTTGTTAACAATACCCGGAATCAGACTCTTATTGGCTGGCAAATTGAGTGTTTCAGGCACTTTTCCATTCTCGCCAATTACAGGCCAACCATCGACCCACTTCATAGGTACTAGAAAAGGTATGCGCCCAACAGCCCCATGATCCTGAAACAAATACGCAAACCATCTGCCATCAGGCATGTCGATAATTCCTCCTTGCGCGACACCTTTATCCTGCAATGCGATGTGCCCTTCCCATGGTCCAAAAAGATTATCAGCCCTGTGTACAACGACTGTACGCATCAAACCACGGGGCCATGAGATATTGAATAGATAATACCTGCCATCGTGTTTGAAAAGCTGCGAACCTTCAGCCTTGAGCATATTGGGTTCGGTTGGAGCACTGGCATTTTCGATAAGTACGCGGTCGGTACCTGCAACTGTTCCTGATAAATCAGCTTTAAGTTCAACGATATTTAGCTTCCCACTTCCATAAATCAGGAAAGCACGTCCGTCGTCCTCAAAAACGAGTGTATGATCGTGGTAAGCCGGACTAAACGAGATCTCGGCCCATTCGTTTTTTTCGATATTATCGGTTGAATAAATGTATGTTTTATTGGTAGTGCTTGCAAAAGTACTCACATAATATCTCCCTTTGTGAAACCTTAAACTACTAGCCCACGAGCCTTCTCCATAGTTGCTTTTCCCGTTTGTAAGATTCAATTCATCTTTAGTTCCTAAACTTTTGCTGGCATACGAAACGATATCCCAATTTACCAAATCCTTTGATTTCATGATAGGGACTCCAGGACTCATGTGCATGGTGGTGCTCGACATGTAGAAAGTTTCGCCCACACGTATCATTGACATATCAGGCACATCGGAATAGATTATGGGGTTTGAGGCTTGTTGAGAGTATGCACTTAAGCATACAAAACTCAATACGAATAGCATTATCTGCTTCATTTTTCTTTTCATTGTATTACGTATTATATATTATTCTTGTGTTGATGGAATGATTAGTTGATACTTAGCACTCAGATGCATCAGGCTGAAAAGGTACAGTAAACCATCGTAATAAGGATCGAAGTAACCATCGTCATAGGGTTGTAGTTTTTCATTCCACAATTTATGAATATAGTCAAAATCCTTATGCATAAAATTTGTAGTTGTAATGGTGGAAATCAATCCGATAGAATGCCTTAGGCGTTGAAAATCGGTACCCGCTTTAAGAATAAACGCAGGCCTTGAACCATCGGTATTAAATTGGTCTTCAAACGAATTGAGACCTTTCGACTTGAAGAATGTTTGAATCCGCTTAGCATACGCCTCCTGCCATTCCTTGTCTTTGCCAAACCAGTTGTAATCCATGGCAATATTCATGGGGACACGCCATGAGTCGTACCGAAAAGCAGCCGGCATCCAGGGCGTAGAATGCGGAGCACCGCTAAATTCGGTATAATCGGCATTGAGACCAGTAATAGGATGACAAGCCCGATGTAAAAACACACGCGATGTATCTGCACAATCTTTATAAAACTGCTCGTGACCATCGTTGGCATACATTGCCCACACTTCCATAAATGCAGGCAAATGATAGGATGGGTCGGTCCAGTTATACCCTCCACCCTCAGGAACAAATGTAATTTGCTTATGTTGGGTATTAATGAGGTTATAGATATTTCCTTTTCCATTTTTTTTCCACATAGCATCCAGTATGCGTCGCGCTTCGGCGTAATAGTTAATGCCGGTATCGTTCCCCCAACGATTAGAGGCAAACAACAAGCTGGTGATGTAATAAAGCTCGCCATCTGTAGCCGATCCCGGTGAGTTTTGCTTCATTATCACAGGGTCGAAGCTCCATGCAAAATATCCTTCGCGGGGACCACTCTGATGCTGTAGGTATTTTTTCGACCAACGCCAAATACGATCAAAAACATCCTTTTTGTTCAGCTGTACCGCCACCATCATACCATACGAAAGACCTTCGGTACGGGCATCGTGATTCTTGATATCCGAAACATAAGCCATTGAATCGCCCACCTCGAAATAAATTTTGTGTGGTCCTTCGAAAAGGGCACGATATACCTGATCAACTTTTGTGTCGATGTCTTTTTGACTGTATCCGGCTTCCGCAAATACATTTCGGTATTTGGGGGGATAAAAGGTTTCGATCAGTTTCTCATTTTTATGAATTGCCGATTCAACTCCATAGGTGTTTAATAGTAGTCCGGCGATTAATCCGAATATTTTTGATCTGACTTTCATTTTGTTTTTTTACCTGTATTAATTTGAGTTTTCTACAATAGCTTTTATTCTAACATTCGATACTTTAAAGTAATTTATACACTGCAATAACAACAAATGGCTCCTCACCTTTCTTTATTACGGGCATCTTTAATGTACCAATAAAAATAGCGTGATTGAGATGCGCATATGGGCTATTCGTAGGAGCCTCCAGGTCGATAACCGATTTACAATAAAATGCATTATCTTTCGCATCGGTATGTATCAAGGCATTGTTAATAATCTGAATTATAAACCCATCGTGCGTTTTCAGTAAATAACGAGCGCTTAATTCGGTATCACCATCCGGACGTACTAATTGCCAGTCTTCGCCACCAGGCAACACTTCCCCCTTTATGTTTGGTCCGGCAAAAGTACCTCCGATTATCGGTATCACGCGTCGTGTACCTCTTTTACTATCACCTACATTGATCACACCAGCAATTTTCACATTGGCCTCCCACATCAGCTCCGTTTTAAAGTCCTTGTATATCGTTTCGGAATTAGTGTTTTGAGCCTTTGATTTAAGGCTTAGTGTTAAAACAGTGGCCAATGCAATTAAATACAGTTTCAAAGTGGGATTTTTCATATGATAATAATTCATTGTAAATAAGTTCTAGTCCATTCAACAGACTTAAAAAATAGATTCAGTCATAACTACAAACTTATTCTACTTAGAGTTAAACCTCCACCAATCGAAATTGAATAACTCACGTCCGGCAGTTATGTTTTGACCGTTAAAATACAGATACAAGTCGTGTTTACCTGTCACCTTTTCATTTATTTCCGATGTAAATGTTTTGAACTTATCCCAGCCACCTGTGCGAGGTAAACTGATCGACGAAAGCACTTTGCCTTTTACACTGTCCAGACTTACTTCCAGAATGCCACCATCGAGTCCGGCTGCCAGCGATGCAGTGAACGATGCAGGTGATTGAGTACCAAAATCCACTTCGCGTACCCTGATATAGCCTTTTGTACGTGCTCCCGAAATATAAATGCCATTTTTCTTGTTGTTTGAAATAGTGCATTTTTCCGACCATGCCATTGTTTCAGCCTCTACACGGCTGTATGGATTCAGGGTAGCTACCGGAGCAGGACCTTCTTTTGTGGCTTTTACCGAAGGAATTGTACCATCAGGATTGTACGTAAATTGCTCTATGCAGGCCGCACGTCCATAGCTACCACCATTGGGGAGTAAACCACTGTGGTAGAACAGATATGAGTTTCCTTTGAAGTCGATAATTCCGCCATGATTAGTAAAGCTATTCAGTTTTTGGTCTTCCATAATCTTCCCTTGATATTTCCAGGGACCTGTGGGACTGGTGCTTGTGGAATAAGAGAGTGTTTCGCCACCTTTGCCCATTCCGGCAAACATCATATAATACAAATTATTGCGCTTGTAAAACCAGGGACCTTCTACAAACATATCTTTATTGGGAGCATCAGCATTTTTGTTCCCTCTTACTCCTCCGAATGATTCAACAGTTGTAGGTACCGTCACAATATCGCCTGAATATGAAATCATGTCTTTATTCAGTTTTACGTAGAACAAACTACCATTGCCCCAGTAAAGATATGCTTGTCCATCATCGTCGATATAAACTGTTGGATCAATATTTGACCAGCTTCCATTTGCAATCAGCGGTTTTCCTATAGCATCTTTGAAAGGTCCCGTAGGACTATCAGATACTGCCACACCTATCGCCATATCGTTTTTTGTGCTCTGAACGCAGATATACCAGTAAAATTTACCGTTACGTTCGATACACTGAGCTGCCCATGCACGGTCGCGTGCCCAGGAGAATGATTCGAGCGATATAGGGGAACCGTAGTCAGTCCAGTTGACCATATCGGTGGAAGAAAGCACCCTCCATTTGGTCATATAATAAAAGTCCGTTCCTGGAATATCGTCGCCGGTGTACATATACACTGTGTTGTTGTACACCATAGGAGCCGGGTCGGGCGAAAAATGTGTTTGAACTATTGGGTTTTCTGCTTTACAAATACATACCCAAAGCATTAAAACCGAAATCAGTTTAATTGCTGTTTTCATTATATAGTCGATTCTTTTATGATTAATAAAATTAATATTGCCAATAGCAACAACTATTACTCTTGTACTACACACATATTATTTGTTTACATGTATTACTATTCAACCATCACTTTTTTTGTTGTGATATCATTTAACGAATCTTGAATTTTAAGTAAATAAAAACCCTTCGCAAATTTGCTCACATCAACCCGATGATTCTCAATATGAGTTTTTTCGAGATAAACTTGAATACCTAAATTATTATATATAGAAATAATATAAGGCACTTTTTCAAACTTTACATTCAACACCGTTTTAACTGGATTTGGGAATACAATCAACGTATGTTCAGCAACGCTTTGAAGTGCAGATGTTGTATCATAGATATTTATTGCTAAAGGACCAAATGGACCAGCCTTACTTCCGTCGACGGCAAGCAAATTACCAGGGTAATAAGCTACTGAAACATAATCACCTGTCGTAATACTACTATTCAAATATAACATTATGGCATTTTGATTAATAGGATCAGGCTGTACAGAACTTAATCCAATTTTAGTATTTGAAAAGAATTTAAAATTTCTTCGTTTTAAAGATGTGCTTTCGATAGGTTTATCAAAAACTAATCGAATTGTTTTAGAATCAACAAACTCTCTTTTAACCAACAGAGGACCTTTCAAACTTGCATCTTCTTCTCTTAATATAAAGACAGAATCTCTATTTGCTTTAATACATGGAAGCGTAAAAACTTTCAAATTGCCCCCAAGGTTCACCATCACCTCATAATCTCCGTAATAAGCATTAAAGTCCAGCGAATTAGTTCCGCTCAAATGCGAATCAAAATTGGTTGCCCATTTCTTTTGGGTATAATATAAAAGTGTATCAGCTGCAAGTTTTGGCTTGCGATTTGAAGTGAAAAAACCAGAGTTCTCACGCCAGGCTCCCACATCGTTCAAACCCCAACAAATCATACCATTGACTGATGGATGAGAAAACGCAACTGTCATCACTTTAACAAAATCCTCCACTTGTTGCTCTTCGGTTAAGTTTTTTCCCCAGTCGTATTCGGTTAAACGAATGGGTAAACCCGCCTCTGCAATTATATTAAGATTTCGAACAAATTCATCAACACTGGGTCGACAGCAATCCCAAAAATGCGACTGTATACCGACACCGGTAACTGGACCTCCATTACTTCTGATTCTTTTGATAAGATCACGGTATTCGTATGCTTGACCCCAGTTATACTCCACATTATAATCATTTATATAAAGATCTGCATTAGGATCAACCTCTCTTGCCCATTTAAAACAGTTCCATAGAATGGAGTCTCCAACTGTTTTACGAAGCCAATCGGCATGTCCCGTTAAAGGTTCATTTATTACATCATATTCTTTAATAATTCCTTTGTATCGCAAAACTTCACGTTGAACCCTCATTTTGCAGGTGTCGGTAATAGCTTTTGGTGTAGGCAACGCTCTCACCCAATCAGGAGTCGAATGAGCATCGTTTCCTCCCCATAGCAAGGTATGAGCACGCAAATCCCATCCGACCTTTTGTGTCCAACGAAGAACATTTTCAAAATTAGAATAATTCGGTGTCGTATGCTGCGGTTGAACTCCACTCCATTTGAATGAGTTACCAGTAACAGCATAGTTAAAATACTTGAGCATCGCCGCCTGCATCCACTGCTCATTACTCGATACGCTATTCGCTTCGGAATCGAAATACCCAACTTCCGATGTATAATAATTTCCATTGGATGTGGTAATTGCCGAACCACCACAATTTATCCTCAAAACATTTACACCATTAGTCTCACTGATGGATATTCCTTTAATGGATGCATTGTCTTTAATAGCATTTAATTCAATATAAATATAACCGTCTTCAGCCACAACATTTTTACTTACATCTACTGCAATATCCTTTCCACCTGCAGCGTTAAAAACATCATAATCATCCAGAAATAGCTGACCATTAACTGTTACATCAAACAATCTTGAACCTCGTGAGGCAAAATAAATTTCAGCAAATTTAAGCGTTAGTTTGTATTCCTTTCCTTTCTGAACAGGAATTGCGTAAGCTAGATTACTCCCCCATCGTTCTGTTCTGTATATTTCTTTATCACTCACTGCCTGTATAACACTGGCTGTACTATATGAATTACCCATACTTGCCGATCCTTCGTAGAAATCACAAGCAATTCCAAAAGGGAATTCATGCTTTTTCATCCGTACCGATATTTCACCTGTATAGGGTTGACCATATTTATCGATAATCTTTAAACCAAAATTACCCTTTCGAAGGGTATCAATTCTTTGTTGAGCCTCATTATACCATACTGTATAGGACTGTGAATAAACACTATCTACAAATGAGACGCAAGCTACCAGCAAAATAAGGAACCTTGATAACTTAATTCTATTATACCTAAAACACAATTGCTTTTTCATTTGCATTTATTTAAAATTCAAATATCTGAATCAATAATTATTACTTTGAGAATTTCCACCAATTGAAATTAAACAGATTTCCATCGCTACCTTTGAAAACGAAATATACATTGTGTACACCAACAGTTTTGGCGATTTTGGAACGCTGCGTTTTCCATGTTTTGTCCGATCCTGTCGGTTTTACGAACAGTGTTCCCAGCAATTTTCCATCATTGCCACCGATGCGGATTTCGATAGATCCGCCTGCGATAGCTGATGCAACGCTAGCTTCGAAAATATTAACGCCAGTACTAAAGTCAACATTACGTACCATAATGTAATCTCCGTCGTTTATATCGGTTATAAATACAGCCAACGATGAATCTTGAACTGTTTTAACTCCTTCCTCCCAGCATATGGTTTCGGCTTCGATTCGGTTAAAAGGGTTTAAATTGGCTGCACTTTCGGTTACACCTTCTTTTGTCGGCTGAATGACAGGAATAGAACCATCGGCATTAAATTTAAACTCCTCTATACATACCGAGCGTTTGAATCCACCTCCACCAGGCAATCCAGCATTGTGGTAAAACAGGTACGATTTGCCTTTGTATTCGATATATCCTGGATGGTTGGTGAATGCGCCATCTTTTGGAATGATACGCATAATCGTATCGCCGTAAACCCATGGGCCGGTTACACTTTTACCCGTGGAATAAGCTAAATGCTCAGGTACACCACCCGCCGGATAAAACAAATAGTAATTTGAATTACGTTTGAAAACCCATGGACCTTCTTCGTAAGTAGTCGTTCTCTTTTCGGTTGAGTTGACTGTTCCTGTTATTTTGGAAGCAAACCATTCTTTTTTATCGGCAGGAATAAGCTCTGCTCCTTTGACTGTGTTGGAAGAAATCCAGTCGGCATTAAGCTTAACAGACCAAAGTTCCGATTCACCCCAAACCAAAAACGGTTGTTTATCATTGTCGATAATCACAGTAGGGTTGATGTTACCATCGCCACAATGCTCGGTGATGAACGGTTTTCCCAGCACATCTTCGAACGGACCGATAGCCTGATTACCAACACCCAATCCGATAACTTTTTGGTTGGTTGCTTTATCAACTGCGCTTACAAACCAGTAATATTTGTTGTTAGGACCTTTGATACTGTGCGAAGCCCGTCCATCGATAGACGAAGCCCACGAGAAAGTTTTGTGCGCATTGATAGTACGCAATTTAAAGCTTTCGTCAGTTAACGGAACCTGCGCGATTCCGGTTTTCTCATCGTAAGAAAGCATATCCTGATTGAGTTTCACATACCAGAGATGCGGATTACCCCAATAGAGATAAGCCTGCCCGTCATCATCGATAAACACGCTTGGATCGATATAACCATAGCCAACAAGCAATGGTTTACCCAACGCATCTTTGAAAGGACCTATCGGACTATCGGAAACCGCCACGCCAATGGCATTGCCTCCGTTTTTCATATTCATAGGAACATAAAAATAAAACTTTCCGTTTCTGTAAACACACTGTCCTGCCCATGCATCGCCTCTAGACCAGCTAAAGTCTTTGTAAGAAAGGATGGTACCATGATCGGTCCAGTTCACCATATCGGTAGAAGAATAGCACTTCCAGTCATTCATGGTGAAGAAATTTCTGACTGTTTTATCTTCATCATGAGTGGTATATAAATACACCGTACCGTCGTGCACCATTGGCGCAGGATCGGCAGTGTAGTTTGTCTGAACTATCGGATTGTCGGCCTTACTTACAGATAAAGACAGAACGACTGCAAATAAAACCGCAAGTGAAAATCGCTTCATCATTTTTATTTTGAGTTATTGAGTTTTAATGTATATGTGAATGATGTTTTTTCAGCTGCTACCTTGAATTTTTCGAGAGGTTGAGGACCGCAACTATTCGAACCAACTCCCAACGTTTTGGTAGAAATACTCAACACGGTAGCTGTACTGGCCGGCAGGTCGATTTGATATTCCACAGGATTCATTTGCTCATCGGTGTGAGGCAAAGCAGCTACCTGCATCAGTTTTGCATCCGATTCCACCAACAACGAAGGCATATCCTTGCCGCTTAATTCTGCCCAACGCACATCTTCGTGGTTGCCACGTTCCATAGGTTTTTCGTAAGTATATTGTTCGTTGACACCAATTTCGTACACACCCACTTCGGCAGCCGCTTTACGGTCGGCGTAATTTTCGAACGGCCCGCAACCAAAGAAAGTCATGCGGTCGAGCTTTTTATCAAGCATCATGCGCACACCAATTTTAGCCAGATTGATAGGGAGTCCTACAAACTGAATTTTATTATTCACGGTTATCGAACCATCGCCTTTTACGGTATAAGTAGCCGTATGATATACTCCAAAACCTTCTTTTCCATCGGCCTTGGTAGTTGAAATTACTTTTACAGACGTTTTATCTACAGTTTCCACTTTGAAATCAACAAGCGTATATTTCAGCGTCGTTACACCAAATTTCTCCCACTGACGGAATGCCCAGTCGTCGTCGGTGCGGTGAGCAGCACGCCACAAGTGAAGCTGAGGACCGCCGTCAGTAGTTAAAAGCGGAGTACCATTCTGTACCAACTGACTCATGAAGCCTGTTTTTTTATTGAAAATAACTGAGAAATTATTACCTGAAACAGTTGCTGTTTCGGGATTCTGCATTAATTTAACGGGTGCAGTAACTTTTTCTTCAGCCATCGGAGGCGTATTTACCGGAAGTTTGAACTGTGCCGAAGCTACTTCAAATCCTTTGTCAGCCCAAAGAGTTTTTTCCTTTTGTTTGTACGAAATACGAAGGAAATATTCTGCCCCAGCTTTTGGATGTTCAATTTTAAAAGGAATATTGGCGTTAAAAACTCCTCTCGACCAGCTTGGACGCATTCTGATATTTCCATTATCAATTTCTTTACCGTTTTCGCTCAGGCTCCACAAAGCCTCAAAACCATCCAGATTGATAAACTGATAGTTGTTTTTAATCTGAATACTTCCGTTGGCCGCATCGGTCAGTTCCGTATCAATCCACTGGAATACTTTTTTCATTTCAGGATAATGCGGTTTCACGTTACTTCCTTCGGTTGAACGATCGTACGATACCACACCTTTGTGAATGAAATAATGATCGTTGGGTGCTTCGCCAAAACCGCCACCATAAGCCAGAATTGGATGGTTCGGATCACGTTTATTCCACAATGCCTGATCCTGAAATTCCCAAATGGCTCCACCCAAAATCTCAGGAGTATTATCGAATAACCTGGAATAATCATCGAGCGAACCCATGGAGTTGAACATGGCATGTACAAATTCACAGATGTACAATGGTTTGGTCAATCCCCAGTTTTTGGCCATATCGGCATAATCGGCAGCAGTACCATACATGCGTCCATCCAAATCGGCAGGGTTATTTCTGCCGGTACCGAAACGTTCGTAGTGAACAAAACGGGTGGAATCAATCGCTTTTACAGCAGCCATAGCAGCTTTCAAATTAGAGCTAACACCACCTCCTTCGTTTCCGAGCGACCAAATAATCACCGAAGGGTGATTCTTAAAGTTTTCCGTATTGGCTACATTGCGGTCAACAATGGCAGCTTTAATAGTAGGTTCTTCGTCCAGTCGGTTGTCGTATCCGTGATACTCCATATTAGCTTCGGCTACCAGCCAAACACCCCATTCGTCGCATAACTCATACCAACGAGGGTCATCCGAATAGTGGCTGGTACGCACATGGTTGCAGTTTCCCTGTTTAATGACTTCCAGATCGCGTATCATCTGTGCTTCGGTAATTGCATGTCCCACCTCCGACCAATGTTCGTGACGGTTAACTCCTTTCAGTTTAATAGGCACACCGTTCACCATGAAAATGCGTCCCTTGATTTCCACCTTGCGGAATCCGATTTTCTGCGACAGGATTTCCCCTTCGGAACTTGTCAACACAACAGTATATAAATTAGGTGTCTCAGCCGTCCATTTTGCCGGGTTGGTGATTTGCATTTTCACGTTCAAAACATCTTCCTGTGCAGCTTTCAACGGAGTACCGTTTGCGTTTCCTTTGGCTATTTCCTTGCCT
>JAGNPC010000241.1 GCA_017989795.1 Paludibacter sp.
CCTCTTGCCTCTTGCCTCTTACCTCTTACCTCTTACCTCTTACCTCTAAAAAGAAACAATTATGTTATTAAATTATATTACATGGAATATCGACCATGAGCTATTTAGCCTGGGGCCAATTCATGTTCGCTGGTATGGTTTACTATGGGCCGTGGGTATATGGTTGGCACTTTTCGTAGTTCAAAAGCTTTTCAGCAATGAAAAACTACCCGTCGAGTGGGTCGACAAATTATTCATGTACACCGTTATCGGAACCATCGTTGGCGCACGCCTTGGCCACTGCTTTTTCTACGAGTGGAAACCACTCGACGAACCAGCAACCTTCCTAGGCATCAACTTTACCTACGGAAACCATTACCTAACACACCCCTGGGAGCTCCTCTATGTGTGGCGAGGCGGTTTAGCAAGCCATGGCGGAACAATCGGAATTCTCATAGCACTTTACCTATACCACCGAAACGTATCGCACAAAGGCTTCCTCTGGGGCATGGATCGCATCGTCATCGGAGCCGCACTAACTGGCGCAGCCATCCGCTTAGGCAACCTTATGAACTCCGAAATATACGGCAGCGCAACCGACCTACCTTGGGGTTTTATATTTGTTCGCGACGGGCAAGTCAGCCCAATGCACCCCACACAGATCTACGAAATGATCTATTGCTTGGTGGCATTCGGCATCACCTGGTGGCTCTACTGGAAAAAACAAGCCTACAACAAAGTCGGATTCATCTTCGGCGTCGGCCTGTCCATCATTTTTGGCGCACGCTTCTTACTCGAGTTTATCAAACTCGACCAAGAGCAGTTCGAATCTAGCATGCTCCTCAACATGGGCCAAATCCTAAGCATCCCATTTATCATCTGGGGGCTATATTTAGCATTAAGACCGTACAAAAAGTAAGAAAATAAACAATTTTGGGCGTGCCCCTTACGGGTCGGGCTTGCAGTTTATCCCGATTATTATCGGGGTTCTTGTACTGCCGAAATACGGCAGCACGCCACTTCAAACCCTCACGTTCACAGCAGCTTTTCAACCGACTGCACATTTTCTAAATATCCTATAAAACAAAAGCAGCTTGTTTCTCACCAAACAAGCTGCTTTTGTATACAATTTTCATCATCAAACAGTCCCATCATTCTCTACAGACTCTTTAAGTGTCATTTTAAGAAATATAAAACCAATTGCACCTGCTATTAGTGACGCAATCAAAATTGCAATTTTCGAATTATTAATAACGGTTAAATCGTCGAAAGCTAGTAGCGTAATAAAAATTGACATTGTAAAACCAATACCGCCTAAAAAACCAGCTGCAACTATATTCTTCCATTTCAAATCAGAAGGTAAAGCACAAAGCCCTAAACCAACACCAATAAATGAAAAAAGCCAAATACCTAAAGGCTTACCAATTACAAGTCCCATAATAATCCCTAAACTGCTCGCTTGTTCCAAACCACTCTGCCAACTGTCGCCTATAGCTATACAAGTATTGGCTATTGCAAACAATGGAAGAATAAAAAAAGCAACAGGCTTATGTAAAATATGCTGAAGAATATACGAAGGTGATTTTTCATCCCCATTACCAAAAGGAATTGCAAATGCCAATAAAACACCTGTAATTGTAGCATGAACACCCGAATGCAACATAAAATACCACATCACCACACCACCAATTAAATACGGAATTAAATTGTAAACTTTCAAACGGTTTAGCATGAGTAATAATCCAAATACACTTAAAGCAATAAAAAGATTCAAAAATGCAATTGTAGACGTATAGAAAATGGCAATAATTATAATAGCCCCTAGGTCATCAATTATTGCCAAAGCCGTCAAAAAAACCTTCAAAGAAGTAGGAACACGATTACCTAAAAGAGATAAAATACCAATTGCAAAAGCAATGTCTGTCGCCATTGGAATACCTGCACCAGATTGCGTATCTGTACCAAAATTGAACAACAAAAACAAACCTGCTGGAATAAGCATACCACCAATAGCACCAAAAATTGGTAATGAAGCATTTTTTATTTTCGACAGCTCACCTTGATAAATTTCCCGTTCTAACTCCAACCCAATAAGCAGAAAAAAAATAGTCATCAATCCATCATTAATCCAATGAACAACACTGTGGCCACCCAAGTCAAAATGCCAAAGATTAATATAGTCTGTCTGCCACGCAGAATTTGCAATAAAAAGCGATAAGGCCGTCGCAAAAACTAAAATTAGTCCACCTGCCTTTTCACTGTTAAAAAATTCCTTATAAAGTTTTGTTAATACCATAGCGTTTCTCTGTTCGTTTCGTTATTATAATCCTTACTTAGAACTATCTAAATAATTATTTACAACAGCTCATTTTTGCGTTAGCATCCCACACTTAAGAGTTTCTTATACCCCAGAATACTTACAGCCCTCAAAGATACGAATGATATCACAAACAAAAAAGTTGAATTAATGTATTTTCATAAACATTTAAGGAACTCTTTATTTCGGTACAAAATATAATATATATAACCCTACATACAAAAAAAAAGAGCCTATCATCACTGATAAGCTCTTTAATATATGAATTAAAACCGATTACTCTTGGTTCAAAGTAACGCGTTTGAATGCTACACAAGTTAATTGTTTTTTAGCAAGCAATTCTTTTACTGTAATTTTGCCAGCTTCTTCACCACCACCTTCGTACTTTTGTTCTACAAGCGTATATTCTTTGTAGAATTTAGCCAAACGTCCAGCAGCAATGCTGTTTACTTTTTGTTCTGGTAAAGTTGCCGATTTTTCAGCAGTAACACTTGCAATTATTTCGCGGGCTTGAGCTGCAACTTCAGCAGTAATCCAGCCTTTTGACATATTCGACTCAATATGAGCTTCGCTATCAACGTGAGCAGGGTTTATGCCCGCCTTTTTCAACGCAACTTCAACCTCTTTGGCAACAAGTTCCATTTTTGTTTTATCGATAGCCACTGCTAACTCAGCATCTTTTACCTTTTGAGGTATAGCCGACTCATCAATTGCTACTGGCGACATAGCTGCAATATGCATTGCTAAACCACGCAAAGTTTCGTATGGAGCACCTTCCTCAGCTACAGCTACAATTGTAGTTAATTTGTTGCCAGGGTGAATATATGCAGCAGCCGAACCACCTTGTACAGTTTCGTAATAATCTAATTCCATTTTCTCGCCAGTTACACCTGAGCGGTCAATGATAAGTTCAGCAATGGTACGACCATCAAGAACGATAGCTTTTATTTCCTCTACAGTAGCACATTTAGCAGCTACAGCAGCATTAAGTACCGATTGTGTAAGTGCTACAAATTCAGCATTTTTAGCCACAAAGTCAGTTTCACATTTCAATGCAATGATAGCCGCAAAGCCCTCATTTACACCAGCCAAAACACAACCTTCAAAAGCTTCGCGATCGCTACGTTTTGCAGCCACAGCCTGACCTTTTTTACGAATAATTTCTATTGCTTTATCGAAATCGCCTGCAGCTTCAGTTAAAGCATTTTTGCAATCCATCATACCGGCACCAGTCATGGTACGCAATTTCGAAATATCTGCCATTGATACAGCCATAATAAAGCCCCCTTTAATTCCCCCAAGGGGGAAAGTCTGGTGGGATAGATGTTTTAAAGTTTATATTATCTTATTATTATTATTCAAAAAAAGAGTTACAGACAATAAAAATATCAGTAACTCAATTGAATTTAAACTATTTAAGCCCCCCTTCGGGGGGTTGGGGGGCTTTTTTTTATTCTTCTTCTTTGATGAATTTTTTAACCACGTTGGCATTTAATGCCTCATCGTCTTCTTTTTGCGTACGAGGACGTTTAGTGATGCGTGATTTTTTATCTTTCGCTACAGGAACTTCAGAAGCTTCTGTATCTACTTTTTCAACCTTACGCTCTTCTAAACCTTCAGTCATAGCCTCAACCATAGCAGCTAAAATTACGTCAACAGATTTTGTTGCGTCATCATTTGCTGGAATTACAAAGTCAATACCATTTGGGTTTGAGTTTGTATCAACAATACCAAATACAGGTATACCTAAACGTTGTGCCTCTTTTACTGCGATGTGCTCTTTCATAACATCAACAATGAAAAGTGCAGATGGCAAACGAGTTAAATCAGCAATAAAACCTAAGTTCTTTTCTAATTTCTCAA
>JAGNPC010000242.1 GCA_017989795.1 Paludibacter sp.
ATAATGATCCTATTTTAAAGAATTGTTCTGCATGAAACGAGCCATGAGCAATAGCTCACACAAAGAGATGATTTTCATTGGCGAAGCTTGTTCCGATAAGTCGGAATTTTATGTGACAAAAAAAAACAAATTATAAATACATGAAACGTCCATGTTAAAATAATTATTAACACACAAGGCAATGATTATTTTAACATGGTAAGTTCCATCTGACCTTAAAAAAATTAATATAAACAGATGAAAACAAAATTTTTTAGCATTGTTTTGTTAGTTGTGATGGTGGCTCCTTATCTGAATGCGCAAACCAAGATCATTGCACACAGAGGGTATTGGAAAACTGAAGGTTCGGTACACAACAGTCTTTCGTCATTGAAAAATGCTCAGAACTGTGGGCTGTATGGCTCCGAATTGGATGTTCATCTGGCGAGCGATGGTGTTTTAGTAGTGTATCACGACGATAAGTTGGACAACATGGAGATAGCCAAAACTCCTTCGGCCGCTATTCTGAAAAGTAAACTTTCTAATGGGGAAGAAGTTCCAACGCTCGAAGCCTATTTAAAACAAGGGCTACGTGATAAGGATACGAAGTTAATTATCGAGCTAAAACCCAAAAAAGATTCCTTGCTCGAAAAAGCAACCGCCAAAGCTGTTGTCGATTTAGTAAAAAAACACCGTATGGAATCGCAAGTTGAATACATTTCCTTTAGCTTACATCTATGCAAGCAATTGGCACAATTGCAACACAAAAGTCCTGTAGCCTTTTTGGCATATAAATCGGAAGCTTTAGCTCCAAGCGAACTTCATAAACTTGGGATTTCCGGCTTTGATTATCATTATGGGATATTGCTTAAGAATACTCAATGGATTAACGAAGCAAAAGCACTTGGTATGACTTCAAACTGCTGGACTGTAAATGATGTGGATACAATTATAAAGTTAGCCGGTTTGGGTGTTGATTTTGTAACAACGAATGAGCCTGTTATGGCTAAAAAGGCTTTAAAAGACATTTAATCAATATCGTAGGCAATCGGAAGCTTTTTTTATGACAGAATAACCTATAGGAGTTATTCTGTCTTTTTTGTAAGTTAGGTCTGATAATACCTATACAATCATAACCTGCTAAATAAGCAGCACTCCTAATTAACATCATTATTAGGTTTTATTGTTTGAAAAAGTATTTATATAATTTAAATAGTTCATTCTACAATTATCTAATTTACTCCTGTTTATATTGCTGTTAGTACTGTATATATTCCTACTTAATAATAGTCTAATAATAGTCTAAATATATTTCAGTAATAGTCTAGAGATAGTTTTTTAAAATACTATATTATTTATATCTTTAATATACAATTAAAAAAATATTATTACATTTGTTTTAGCTAACTAGTACGGATCTAAGCTAGAGTTAGCTTTGATTTATTCTGAATATAAACGTTTACGTAAAAAAAAATGACATGGCACGTGTAAAAGGACCTTACAAAATTTCAGGATCGGTGGGCGATAATACATTTTACTCTTTACCAGGAAGTGATCAAGTGTATATGCGCCAAAAAGGAGGCCCCTCGAGAAGACAAGTAAAGAATGGTGACAATTTTGCGCTTTTTCGTGAGCACCAAAATGAATGGGCTGCCTGTGTGTTATTTTCGAGGAGTATTGACTCGCTTACAAACCGATTGAAAAAGTTGGGCGATTACAACGTGTCGCCCGTGTGGAATGGTATTGGTAAAAAGCTGATTAAGCTGGATACCGACCACCTCATTGGGCAGCGGTGGCTACAACTTAGTAAATACCCAATGGCGCTACAGGGTTTTGATATGAATAAAAACTTTCAGTTCAATGCCCTTTTTAAAGGCCTTTTGCAATGCAATATTGATAAGCAAGAGCAATCGTTGTTGCTTAAAATACCATGCCTTAATACTGCCAACGATCTGTTTAACCCACGTAAATTACCTTACTTCCGACTGAAGTTTGCTTTTGCGCTCTTTGCCGATATATATTACGATACCGAAGCAAAGGTAAACCCTTATCAGTTTTTTATGGAGCGTGCAGGGCGTTTTTCGTGCTCGTACGAAACAGCGTGGTTGTCGACCAACGATTTGATACCAGCCCAAGAGGAGCTCTTTAAACTGGAGCTCAAAATACCTGAAGAAATGAAGCCGAATTTTTGTTACCTTTTTTGTGCTGGTATTGAATATGCAACTCTCGGATTTGGCAATCAGATAGAAGCTGTGAAAAATGCCAGCGCCGCCAAAATTCTGATTGTTGATAATGCAACTGAAAAATGAGAACTAAAAAGGAAATTAACTGTTATAGTTGAAATTTATGACCGATAATTTATTACTTTTGTATGCAATTTTGAATACACGATGACTGATACTAAATATAAATATCTCAATCAAATAAACTCTCCTGTTGATTTAAAGGCTATACCAAAAGAGGAATTAACAACCGTTTGCAGCGAACTACGACAGTTTATCATTGATGAAGTTTCGAAAAACCCAGGCCATTTGGGTTCAAATCTTGGTTCGGTTGAACTTTCGGTAGCTTTGCACTATGTTTTTAATACACCTTACGATAGGGTAGTGTGGGATGTGGGGCATCAGGCTTATGGGCACAAAATACTTACTGGCCGTCGCGACCAATTTCATACAAACCGTAAATTTAAAGGCCTTTGTGGTTTTCCAAACCCATCGGAGAGTGAGTACGATGCATTTGGAGTTGGGCATTCATCTACGGCTATTTCGGCTGCGCTAGGCATGTCGGTGGCAGCTATAATGAACAATGAGCCTGATAGGCAAGTAGTGGCTGTGGTAGGCGATGGTGCCATGACGGGTGGCTTGGCCTTTGAGGGCTTAAATAACACCTCTATGATGAAGAATAATATGCTTATTATTCTAAATGATAACCAGATGGCTATCGACCCTATACATGGTGGGTTTACACAATATCTTATAGATATTACCACTTCGCGAACGTATAATAAGGTGCGTTATAAAGCCTACAAGCTACTTAAAAAAATGGGCTTGATGAATGATAAGGCCAAAAGTAGAATTATTACATTTAATAATACCGTTAAAGCAGCACTTACCAAACAAAATAATATTTTCGAAGGCCTAAATATACGTTATTTTGGCCCTGTTGATGGTCATGATATCGACTCGCTTGTTAAAGTATTATCAGATATAAAGCATTTTAAAGGCCCTAAAGTATTACATTGTATAACGCAAAAAGGGAAAGGTTATAAGTTTGCCGAAGATTCGGTAACAGAATGGCATGCGCCAGGCAAGTTTTGTGTGGAGACGGGTGAGCGAATGAAATCGACCTCTACTGAACCTACGCCACCGTTGTTTCAGGATGTTTTTGGCGAAACACTCTTGGATTTAGCCAAAGCAAACGAAAAAATTATGGCCATTACACCCGCCATGCCATCGGGTTGCTCCATGATTATCATGCAAAAGGAATTACCCGACCGCGTTTTTGATGTGGGTATCGCCGAGGGGCATGCTGTTACGTTTTCGGCAGGTATGGTGAAGGATGGTTTAATACCATTTTGTAATATCTACTCGTCGTTTATGCAGCGTGCCTACGATAATGTGATTCACGATGTGGCTTTACAGCATCTACCCGTCATTTTTTGTCTGGATAGGGCAGGCTTAGTGGGGTCGGATGGAGCCACCCATCACGGGCTGTTTGACCTAGCTTATATGCGTTGCATCCCTAATATGACTATTGCTGCACCTCGCAACGAACACGAATTGCGTAACCTAATGTTCACGGCACTTGCCAATAAAAACGGCCCATTTACGATACGCTATCCGCGTGGTAAGGGCTCACTTGTAGACTGGAAAAATGACATGAAAGTACTGCCTGTGGGCAAGGGCGAGAAGCTAAAAGAAGGTGCTGATTTAGCTGTGTTAACTATTGGAACAATGGCAAATGCAGCCTTAGAGGCTATAAAAATAGTTGAAAGGGAGCTTGATAAATCAATAGCACTCTATGATATTCGCTTTTTAAAACCTCTCGATAATGAAATGCTGCACGAAGTGGCTAAGCATTTTAAACAAATTGTAACCATCGAAGATGGCGTAATTGATGGTGGTTTTGGTAGTGCTGTTTTGGAGTTTTTATCCGATAATGGGTATAGCAACA
>JAGNPC010000243.1 GCA_017989795.1 Paludibacter sp.
GATCAAGCGAAACCATTGATCCTTGCAGGTCTTATTGGTGGTCTATACGACTTTGTGATTGCAACCTTTGGAGCTTGGAGCGAAAACTTCAGCACACGTATTTTACCCTTTGGCGAGCAACTAGCCGACAAAGCGAAACTGGTATTTAAAAACAACCTCGGAGCTGCTGTTCTTGGTTTAGGTTATATTATTGGATTAAAGTATTCGGCTATCATTGTAGCTGGATCGGCTTTGGTTTGGTTTATCATTGTGCCTTTGATGCCTTTATTGGGCGATGGAGTTGCACACATGCTAAATCCTAACTTCAGCATGGCCTTGGCCGATGTGGCTCCGGAGTTAATTTTCAAAGAGTTTGCCCGCCACATTGGTATTGGCGGCATTGCAATGGCCGGTATTATTGGAATTATACGCTCGTGGGGAATAATTAAAGGAGCTATCGGATTGGCGTCTAAAGAGTTTAAAACCAAAGGTCCTGCTGTGAGCGAACAAGTAAAACGCACACAACGCGACATCAGCATGAAAATTATCAGTATTGGTGTCATTCTGGCATTAATCTCAACTTTTATCTTTTTCTACGTAGGGGTGGTTGATTTCAACTTGCTTTATGCCGTAGTTGGAATTTTAGTGGTAGCCATCATTGCCTTTTTATTTACAACGGTGGCTGCAAATGCTATTGCTATTGTAGGTACAAACCCTGTTTCGGGTATGACCTTGATGACGCTTATTCTTTCGTCGGTTGTGATGGTAGCTGTTGGCCTAAAAGGCGAAGCAGGCATGGTAGCATCCCTTGTTATTGGTGGTGTGGTATGCACGGCGCTTTCTATGGCTGGTGGTTTTATTACCGACCTCAAAATTGGTTACTGGATTGGTACAACACCGGCGAAACAACAAACTTGGAAATTTCTGGGTACCTTAGTATCGGCTGCTACGGTGGGTGGCGTTATTATGGTGTTGAATAAAACCTATGGTTTTACGGGCGACAATGCACTTGTAGCACCACAAGCCAATGCAATGGCTGCGGTTATCGAACCGTTGATGTCGGGTGCTGGTGCACCTTGGGCACTTTACGGTATTGGTGCGCTCATTGCCATTGTACTTACATTCTTTAAAGTTCCTGCCTTGGCATTTGCCTTGGGTATGTTTATTCCAATGGAACTGAACGCTCCTCTTTTAGTTGGAGGTTTGGTAAGCTGGTATGTATCGACGCGCTCAACCGACAAAGCATTGAACACTGCCCGTCACGAACGCGGAACGTTATTGGCCTCTGGTTTTATTGCCGGTGGTGCATTGATGGGAGTTGTAAGTGCAGGACTACGTTTCGGTGGTTTCAACTGGATGAATGCCGAGTGGGTTGAAAGCAACGGTGCACAATGGCTTGGCCTAGTAATGTACGGTGCCATTATCGGTTACCTTATTTGGGACTCGTTGAAAGCCAAAAAAGAAATTTAATTCCGGAAATTAAATTCCAACCAAAAAACGCGAATCAGATCAAATCCGATTCGCGTTTTTTGGTTCGTTATTAGCTTTACTCAGAACTCCAAACTCTTTTGTCTTTGTTCTTTCAACCTATCTAGCAATGAATTCATAAAAAATAAATATCTTTGCATAAACAAAAAAATACCATTATGTCAGCTAACTATATTAAACGTGTAGAAATAAACAAACTTTGGGGAAAGCACGATATCGTGTGGGACAAGCTCAACCCAGATGTAAATATTTTGGTTGGGATAAATGGAAGTGGAAAATCGACTTTATTGAGAGTTATTTATGCTGCCATTGCACGAGATGAAAAGAGTATAGCACAATGTAAGTTTGAATCTGCAAAAATTGAAAACCAAAATAACTGGCATGAGATAAAAACCACTTCTAAAAATAAAAAGTCTATTTCTGGGGGTGGCTATGAAGATGAATTTATTGAAAACTGTGAATTTATAAGCACTTTTGATGTTCCTACAAATAAATCGAAATTAAAGACAGATGAAAGTCCTTTGTTATTAGAACTTCGTAATCTTATAAGTATTGCTGGGACAAATTCTTTTACCGATTATCGTTTAAAGGCTACGCATTCAGCAGAATTGGCTATTGAAGTAAATAAACGGATTGATTCGTTATTCAAAATAATCAATCATTTTTTTGAAGACACAGGCAAAACAATCGAAATTGATTTTTCAAACAATATCGTTTTTGCAACTGAAGATGACAATATAGGGCTAGAACAGCTTTCGGCTGGAGAAAAGCAATTGCTTTTTATCTTACTTAAAGTTTTTCTGATGGAAGAAAAAGCCTCTGTTTTAATTATGGATGAGCCTGAAATTTCCATGCATCTTATTTGGCAACAAGATTTGATTCAAACGATACGAACTCTTAACCCGAACATTCAACTTATAATTTCGACACACTCACCAAGTATATATAGTAAAGGATGGGGAAATAGAATTACGTTTATGGAAAAATTATTTGTTGAATAATTATGACACCTAAATTAAACGAGAAGAAACATTTTGAGAGCAAAGCAAATTACTTTGCAAGCATTGCAGATGGCACTGTATTTAATGCAAGTATTCATTTGGAAGATAGAATTGATGAAGTTTTTTGGAAGCCTTTGTTTAATGCTATTTTTCCAGATTCTCGATTTAATTTTATTTTTGAATCTGACTCTATAATAGGCAACAAAACATCTGGATGCGAACAATGCCTTAAATACAAAGACTACCTAAGCAAACGTTTTTTTATTTGTATTGATAGTGATTATAGGTATTTGTTACAAGAGTCAAATATAAGTGCGGCAAATTTTATTTTCCAAACCTACACCTATTCCATCGAAAACCACCTGTGTTATGCTTCAAAACTAAATGCGGTACCCGAACAATGTACAGGAGTTGAGAACGTACTTTTTGATTTTGAGAACTTTCTTCTTCAATATTCGAATGCTTTGTATGAAGCGTATAGTTGGCATTTGTATTTTATTAAGCGAGGCGATAGTGAAATATTTAGTAAAGAAGATTTTAATAAAATATTATCACTAAATGGAATGCCTGATTTTAATATAAATAACAATGGCAGTGATTTTATTAAAGAATTAACAGCCCGCTGCAATTCAAAAGTAGCTGAATTAAAATCAAAAAACCATTTAGTAGATATTGAGCCAGAACAAATGTATTTTGAATCGTTAGGATTAACTCGCGACAATACATATTTATATATACGTGGCCATAACTTGTTTGATTTGATAGTAAAAATTGGGAAACAAGTGAATGATGCATTGCTTCTAAAACAACGATTTAAAATGGAAATGAATGGCGAAGCAATTGCAAAATTATATGCCCAGTCAACTAAATTTGAAGACAAACTGAAAGAAGAAATTGTATTTGAAGGATATCCTGAAATTGAGAAAATTAAACACGAAATACGGTCAATTTTAATTTAGAAAAGCACCCGAAACAAAAAAAAACGCGTATCAGATCAAATCCGATTCGCGTTTTTTTATTTCAAGTCCCCCTTGGGGGATTTAGGGGCTTCTTAGTATTTATTTACCAACGAGTTTACTTCGTCGTTCACCAATTTGGCAAATTCAGCAATTTTCATGGTGCCTTTGTCGCCTTCGCCTTGACGACGAACAGCTACTTCGCCATTCTCTGCTTCTTTTTCGCCTACAACAAGCATAAACGGTATACGTTTCAATTCGTTATCACGAATTTTACGACCGATTTTCTCGTTACGATCATCTACTTGAACGCGTACATCTTGTTCGTTCAATTCTTTGGCTATTTGGAATGCATAATCGTTGAATTTTTCGCTGATAGGCAATACCACTACTTGATCGGGCGTTAACCACAATGGGAATTTACCCGCAGTGTGCTCAATCAATACTGCTACGAAACGCTCCATCGAACCAAAAGGTGCACGGTGAATCATTACAGGACGGTGTTTTTGGTTATCGTCGCCAGTGTATTCCAATTCGAATCGCTCTGGTAAGTTATAATCCACCTGAATGGTTCCCAACTGCCAACGACGTCCGATTGCATCTTTCACCATAAAGTCGAGTTTAGGGCCGTAGAATGCAGCTTCGCCTAATTCAACTTTGGCTTTCAAGCCTTTTACTTCACAGGCTTTGATGATAGCACTTTCGGCTTTCTCCCAGTTTTCG
>JAGNPC010000028.1 GCA_017989795.1 Paludibacter sp.
GGGCATACGCGCTGGTATTAGTGTTAGTTTTTAAGAGCTTATTGTGCGAGTGATTTAAAAACGTTTAAATCCAATAATCTCGCGTACTTCGCGAATGGTTTTAGCGGCGCTTTCTTGTGCTTTTTCTTTGCCAATACGTGCTGCGCGCGATACATACGCTTCGTCGGCCGAAATGGCTTTAATACGCTCACGCATGGGCTCAGTGAAGTTGATCATATCTACAGCCAACTGTTTTTTCATATCGCCGTAACGAATTTGACAAGCATTGTATTGTTCTTCGAAAAAAGTCAGTGTTTCGGGTGCCGACACCACTTTCATCAACTGAAAGATGTTTTGAATAGCATCGGGCTTTGGCTGATTGGGTTCAGTAGGGCCACTATCGGTAACTGCTTTCATCACTTTTTTGCGAATGGCTTCGGGCTCATCGGCAAAATAGATAGCATTACCTTCACCTTCCGATTTTCCCATTTTTCCGCTACCGTTAAGCCCAGGTATTTTTACTAGTTCATTGCCAAAATTAAATGCCTGTGGTTCTGGAAAATACTCCACATTGTACATCCTGTTAAAACGATTGCCAAAGGTACGAGTCATTTCCAAGTGCTGTTCTTGATCTTTTCCTACAGGTACTTTCGATGCTTTGTGAAGCAAGATATCGGCAGCCATAAGTGTAGGGTAGGTCAATAAACCAGCGTTTACGTTTTGTGGTTGCTGACGAATTTTATCTTTAAATGAGGTACAACGTTCCAATTCGCCAATATAAGCGTTCATATTTAAAATTAAATACAATTCGGCTACTTCGGGTACATCACTTTGTATGTAAAGTGTTGCCTTGTCGGGGTCTAAGCCAGCAGCAAGGTATTCTATCAATATCTGTTTTACGTTTCCGTGCAAGTCGCCTGGAGTAGGATGCGTTGTAAGTGAGTGATAATCGGCTATAAAGAAATAACAATTATGCTCCTCTTGCATCGTTAAAAAATTGCGCAAAGCGCCAAAATAATTACCCAGGTGTAAATTCCCGGTTGGGCGAATGCCGCTTACTACTGTTTCCATTAAAAGTTAGAAATTGGAAATTAGAAATTAGAAAATAAGAAACTGAAAAATTCATTAACGGCGAAGCCCTAATAACGCACGAAGTGCCCAACTAACGGCGAAGCCCAAAAACGCACGAAGTGCTTATTCTATCGGCACGGTACGTTTTATGCGTTGATCGAGCGAAGTGAGTGTTTCGGTGGAGGCTACACCTGGTATTTCCTGAATCTGACCATTCAGTAATTCCATTAAATGCTCGTCGTTGCGTGCATATACTTTTATCAAAATGGTATAATGCCCCAGTGTATACTGCGATTCTACTATTTCGGGTATTTGCTCCAATTTATTTACAACCTCTTTATACATTGAGCCTCGCTCAAGTGTTATGCCTATGTAAACGCACATTTGATAACCGAGCATTTTCGGATTTACATAATATCCGGAGCCAGTAATCACGTCCATGTCGATAAGTCGTTGCACGCGTTGGTGAATTGCGGCACGCGACACGCCACACTCTTCGGCCACATCTTTAAATGGCATGCGAGCATTTTGCGTAATTATTTGTAAAATTTTACGGTCAAGTTGATCAATTTTTTCCATACGAATTAAAATTTTTGTTTTTTCAAAAAAAATACATTTTGCTTGAAAAGAAAACAACAGCTCTGTTTCGATTTTGATAAATAGCTGTCATTTAGTCAGCAAAAGTACATATAAATAATCTAAACTGAATATTTTATTACGCTAATAAACTAAATTTAATGCAAAATGATAGTTAATTAGAGCAGTATTCGTCAATATGCTTATTTTAAAACAGTGGCATATTCGTTTAGGGCGCTAATGAGCGATTTTGTTTCGCTAGCTTCGCCTACTGTTATACGTAAACAATTGTCACATAAAGTTACGGAGCTTCTGTTGCGCACAATTATGCCTTTGTTTACAAGCCAGTTATAAACCATGGTTGCATCTTCAACTTTCACCAGAACAAAATTTGCATCTGTAGGGTATATGTGTTTTACCAAATCCAGTGCTTTTAATTTTTTGATAAGGTTAGTACGCTCATCAAGTATTGTTTCAACCCATTTATCAACTGTAGCTTTGTTCGAAAGCATTTTTAGTGCATGCTCTTGTGTTAAGATATTGATGTTGTAAGGGTATTTTATTTTGTTTAATACCTCAATAATTTCGGTCGATGCATAAGCCATCCCAAGGCGGATACCTGCATTTCCCCATGCTTTGGACATGGTTTGAAGTATTACTAAATTGGCGTAGTTTTCAAGCAGACTGCTTAAACTTTCGTTTGTCGAAAAATCGATATATGCCTCATCTACAACTACTATGCCTCTAAACCATTGTAATAGTTTTTCAATTTCAAGTATGTTCAAGCTATTTCCTGTTGGGTTGTTGGGTGAGCATAGCCAAATTATTTTTGTGCTATGATTGGTTGCATCCATCAATTTAAAGGCTTCTATATCAAACGCATCGTTTAATGCTACCTTTCTGTATTCAATATCGTTAACTGCTGCACAAACTTTGTACATGCCGTAAGTTGGTTCTATGGCCACTACATTGTCTTTGCGAGGTTCACAAAAAGCACGAAATAGTAAGTCGATTGGCTCGTCGCTACCATTGCCAATGAAAATATTGGCAGCAGGCACGTTTTTAATTTTCGAGATGGCTTCTTTTACCTTCCACTGTTGTGGATCGGGGTATCTGTTGTATGGGCTGTTGTACGGGCTTTCGTTGGCATCCAAATACACCGATGCTTCTCCTTTAAACTCATCGCGAGCGCAGGAGTAGGGCTGCATGTTTTTTACGTTCTCACGTAATAATTCGTTTATATTCATAATAGTATTTATCTTCTTTCTGCTTTTACACGTTCGGGTGCTTCGTCGCTATTTTCTAATCTAATTTTTACAGCGTTGCTATGCGCTTGCAATTCTTCGTTTTCGGCCATTAGAATAATGGCATTACTCAAGTTTGTTAAGCCTTCTTTGGATAGCTGCTGGAAAGTGATTTTACGTACAAAACTATCTAAGTTGACGCCGCTATAGGCACGTGCGTGGCCATTGGTAGGCAAGGTGTGGTTCGTGCCCGAGGCGTAGTCGCCAGCACTTTCTGGGCTGTAATTGCCCAAAAATACAGAACCAGCATTGGTGATATTCGCTGCCACACCATTGTGGTAATGTGTTGAAATAATCAAGTGCTCAGGTGCATATTCATTGGTCATTATCACCGCCTCTTCGAGCGATTTTACTACAATGATTTTGCTATTTGCCAATGATTTTTTAGCGAGTTCTTTGCGTGGTAATTGCTCTACCTGAATCTCTATTTGTTCTAATACCTTTTCAACAAGCGCTTCATCTACAGTTATTAATATCGATTGACTGTCGGCTCCGTGTTCCGCTTGCGAAAGCATATCGGCTGCCACAAAGGCTGGGTTGGCAGTGTGGTCGGCTAGTACTTCTACCTCCGATGGTCCTGCGGGCATGTCTATAGCCACATCACGCAACGAAACGAGCTGCTTGGCAGCGGTAACATACTGATTTCCGGGGCCAAATATTTTATATACCTTTGGTACCGTTTCGGTTCCATAAGCCATAGCGCCAATGGCCTGCGTACCACCAATTTTGAAAATACGGTGCACTCCCGCTATTTTAGCTGCATACAATACAGCAGGATGAACATTGCCTTCGGCATTAGGTGGTGTACAAAGTATAATTTCTTTACAATCGGCAATAGATGCTGGTATGCCCAACATGAGCACAGTTGAAAATAAGGGCGCAGTGCCACCAGGGATATACAAACCTACTTTTTCGATGGCAACTGCTTTTTGCCAACAAAGCACACCGGGCGAAGTTTGTATCTCGGGATAATCATGTTGTTGCTCCACATGGAACTTAAAAATGTTACGTCGAGCCATCTCGATGGCTTGTTTCAAGGGTTTTGAAACGAGTAATTCGGCGGCCGCAATTTCTTCTTTTGTAACTTCAAAACTTTCGAGCTCTACCTTGTCGAACTTTGCCGTGTAGCTTCTTACGGCTTTGTCGCCGTTTTTTTGTATATCGGTAAGCACCTGCTGAACGGTATCGAATAACTGTGTGCTATCAAAAACTGGTCGAGCTAATATTTCGGCCCATTGTTCGCGTGGTGGATATTTGTAAATTTGCATATATTGATGTGATGATTTTGTTGATATGTTGATATGTTGATGTGTTGATGTGATGATGAAGAAATGAATAAAATAGTAAATGGTAAATGAATAAATGGTAAATGAATTTATGTGATGATTTGTTGATGTGATCTATGTCTCATTACTGAAAATTGTAGTGTAACAGAGATCCCGATTTATCGGGACTGCTCACTGCAAACTCCTCACTTCTTCCTCCCACTTTTCGTAGAGCTCTTCCATGCCGCTCAAAACGATATCTGCTCCGCTGTCCCACAGCACTTTTTCGTCTAATGGCCCTGTGTTTACGGCAATTACAAATAGTCCAGCTGCTTTAGCCGATTGTACGCCAAGTGGTGCGTTTTCTATTACCATAACTTCGTTAGCCGCTAATCCTGACTTTTTCAGGGCCTGCAAATACGGTTCGGGGTGTGGTTTACCTTGTGTTACATCGTAGGCTGTAACCATACGCTCTTTTACAAAAATACCCGGAAAATGTTGTTGCAATCCATCGAGTAAGCTAAGTTGTCCTGAGCCAGTAACCAAGTAAATACCCAAGTTTTGAGCTTTTACTTTTTCAAGTAGTTCACCTGCACAAGGCATTACGGGCGATTTGCCACATGCTTCAAAATAGTTCGATTTTAAACGGTAAATGGTTTGCTTTTCTTCTTCAGTGGCTTCGCGATTATACTCGCGCATAAATGCACCATTAATAGTCGAATGCCCTGTTCTGCCTTCGTTTAGGTATCCCTCGTATTCGGTAAACTGAATGCCAATATCGTTCATCGCTTTTTGCCACGAGCTAGCGTGATACTTCATTGAATCGAAGAGCACGCCATCCATATCGAAAAAGACGGCTTTGAGTTCAAATGAGTTTAAATTGGAAGTTTCCTTGTATTTTTTTATTGCCTTATTAAACATCGCTTTTTATTTGATTGCAAAGATACTTATTTTGTCGCTTTTATTCCACTAAAATGGATAGTAAGCATTGCAAATTAATGCTTTTAACACTAAAATGTGTCATTTTATCTCTAAAAGATGTTTAATAAAACAGTTTTAAAAATAACAGCATATTATTGATTGAATAACATTCTCTGTTCATTGTCTTAAAAATACAATCAATTTTTATTTCATAATTTATCGAAAAACGATAATTATATTTTGTTATTCAAAATTATTTCGTTTACTTTGCAACGTGATTTAGCATTATTATTAGAGCTATAAATTTAATTCATAATTTGTATGAAACAGTTTTTAAAATTTACATTAGCAACAATCGTGGGTGTTTTGATAGCATCCTTAGTTAGCATCTTGCTTTTTTTTGGCATCATAGGCGCTATTGCAGGCTCTTCGGAGAAAGTAACAACGATTGAAGAAAACAGCATTTATCAACTTGATTTAAAAGGTATGTTGGTTGATCGCTCCGAAGATGATCCTTTTTCGGCTGCCATAGCCGAGGCAATGGGGCAAAAAGACCAAGCCGTTATTGGTCTCGACGATGTGTTAGCTAATATCGCCAAGGCAAAAAAGAACGAAAATATCAAAGGAATCTACTTAAAAGGTGGCGAATTGATGGGTGGTTATGCATCCTTCAAAGAAATTCGTGATGCATTGATCGACTTTAAAAAAAGCGGTAAATTTATTGTGGCTTACGCCGATAATTATTTGCAAAAAAACTACTTTCTAGCAACAGTAGCGGACAAAGTAATTGTAAATCCACAAGGTATGGTTGAGCTCAAAGGTTTATCGGTAGAGTTGATGTTTTTCAAAAATACGCTCGATAAATTGGGCATCGATATGCAAGTGGTAAAAGTAGGAACCTACAAATCGGCTGTGGAGCCTTACATCGCTACTCAAATGAGCGATGCTAATCGTGAGCAAGTAAGTGTTTTTTTAGGCTCAATATGGAAAAATATGGTGGCCGATATTTCTAAATCGCGCAAGCTAACACCTGTGCAAGTCAACGGTTATGCCGACGAAATGATGCTGTTTCAACCTACCGAAAAATCAAAACAGTATAAACTGGTGGATGCCTTGATGTATGCCGATGAAGTGGATGCAGTACTTACAAAATATGTAAAAGAATACAAACTTGTAGATCATAGTGCGATGTGTTTGGCGGCCGATGATACGAAATTCGAAAAAGACAAAGTAGGCATTATTTACGCCATTGGAGGTATTGATGGTGGCGATACCGATGGTATTGATTCAGAAAAATTAGTGGAAACAATCAATGAGGTAGCCAAAGATTCATCCGTAAAGGCGGTGGTATTGCGCGTAAGTTCGCCAGGAGGAAGTGCTTATGGTTCCGAGCAAATATGGCGTGCCTTAACCCAGCTTAAGGCCAAAAAGCCTCTTGTTGTGTCTATGGGCGATTATGCCGCATCGGGTGGTTATTACATTGCCTGTATGGCCGATAAAATTGTAGCCCAACCGAATACTATTACTGGTTCTATCGGAATTTTTGGACTTATACCAAACATCGAAGGCTTGAACAACAAACTCGGCCTAAGTTATGATGGTGTGAAAACAAACAAAATGGGCGATGCCATTACCGTAAATCGCAAATTTACTCCCGAAGAGCGTGATATGATGCAGGCATATGTAAATCGGGGCTACGAGCTATTTGTAAAACGCTGCGCCGATGGCCGTAAAAAAACTACTGATCAAATAAAGGCTATTGCCGAAGGTCGGGTTTGGACTGGTGAGGATGCATTAAAACTGGGTTTGGTTGATAAATTAGGTGGCATAAACGATGCTGTTAAATTAGCTGTTGCGAAAGCTAAGTTAAGTACCTATATGGTCAAAGAATTTCCTGCAAAAGAAGATTTCATAACGAAGCTAACCAAAGAACTCAATGCAGGTGTTGAAACACGCATTTTAAAATCGGAACTTGGCGAAGATTATAAATTGATAAAAAAAATCCAAGAGCTTAAAAAAATTGAAGGTATTCAAGCCCGATTGCCTTTTGAGTTTAATATTAACTAGTTGGCTAATGTCAAAAATTTGAACGAGGCTGCTTCTTGAAGTAGCCTCGTTTTTTGTGGTACGAACATTATTTGTCGATAATACGTTAGTTCATTGACAATTTTTTATGGTTTTAATTATTCAAAAAATTGTAATTGACAAAATAGTAAATAATTCCATGATTGAAATTGATAAAAAATCAGGATTTTGCTTTGGAGTGGTTAATGCCATACAAAAAGCCGAAGAAGAATTGGCTAAAGGCGAAGTGCTTTATTGCCTTGGGGATATTGTGCACAACGGCCAAGAAGTGGAGCGATTAACAGCCTTGGGCATGGTAACCATTTCGCACGAAGAGTTTGAAAAACTTCACGATGTGAAAGTGTTGCTCAGAGCTCACGGTGAACCACCGCGCACATACGAAATTGCTAAACAAAACAATATTACACTAGTCGATGCATCCTGCCCTGTGGTGCTGAAACTACAGTCGCGTATTAAAAGAGCCTACGAAACAGTGCCTTCGCCCGACACACAGATTGTAATCTATGGTCACCATGGACATGCCGAAGTGAATGGACTTGTGGGACAAATTGAGGGCAATGCCATTGTGATTGAAGACGAATCGGAGCTCAATAAAGTTGACTTTTCGAAAAACATTCGTTTGTTCTCACAAACTACCAAATCGCTTTCAGGTTTTAATCAATTGGTCGAAACAGTCCAATCACGTATGAATGAGGGAGCAAATCTTGAATTTTCCGACACAATTTGTCGTCAAGTTGCCAATAGAATCCCAAATATTACTACCTTTGCACAACAAAATGATATAATCATTTTTGTAAGTGGAAAGAAAAGCTCCAATGGAAAAGTGCTTTTCGAACATGCACTTTCGGTTAATCCCGCTTCGTACATAGTGTCGGAGCCAAGTGAGTTAGAGTCTCTACAACTCGATTTGACTAAGAAAATTGGTATTTGTGGAGCAACATCTACACCTCGCTGGCTAATGGAGGCGGTAATGGACAAATTGAATGAGATGGCTGCTAAAGCCTGACAAAATATTGAATTATGATGGAAATTGATTGGAAAAACCTTGGTTTTGGGTATATGAAAACGGACTTCAACATTCGTTGTAATTATGCCGATGGCAAATGGGGCGATCTCGAAGTGCACGACAACGAGTACATATCGCTACACATGGCCGCAACTGTGCTGCATTACGGACAAGAATCGTTCGAGGGTTTAAAAGCATTTAAAGGCAAAGATGGCAAAGTTCGTATTTTCCGCATGCGCGACAATGCCCTACGTATGCAGGACTCGAGTGATGGCTCCTTAATGGCCAGAGTTCCTGTTGAAATTTTTGAAGAAGCGGTTCTTAAAGCTGTAAAACTAAACGAACGTTTTGTGCCACCTTATGAGTCGGGAGCATCACTTTATATACGTCCTGTGCTTTTTGGCAGTGGCGCTCAGGTTGGCGTAAAACCATCGCATGAGTATATGTTCATCGTATTTGTTACACCCGTAGGACCTTACTTTAAAGGTGGTTTTCAGACTACTCCGTTTGTTATTATGCGTGAGTACGACCGCTCTGCTCCGTTAGGAATGGGGAAATACAAAGTTGGTGGTAATTATGCTGCAAGCTTAGTGGCTGGTAAAAAAGCTGCCGAAATGGGCTACTCAAACATCTTTTATTTAGATGCGCGCGAAAAAAAATACATTGACGAATGTGGAGCTGCGAACTTTTTTGGCATTAAAAATAATAGCTACATCACTCCCAAGTCCGAATCGATTTTACCATCCATTACCAACAAAAGTTTAATGACGTTGGCTACCGAAATGGGCTTAACTGTTGAACAACGACAGATTCCGGTGGAGGAACTTGCAACCTTCGAAGAAGCTGGAGCCTGTGGAACAGCTGCTGTAATTAGTCCTATTGAGCGCATCGACGACTACGACACCAAGGAATCGTATGTTTTTGCAAAAGATGGCAAACCAGGTCCTATAAGCGACAAACTGTATCACAAACTACAAGCCATACAGTATGGCGATGAGCCCGATACGCACGGTTGGATTACAGTAGTTGAATAACTTAGAACCTCACACAAAAATCGTGTGAGGTTTTTTTATACACTTTCCCAATACATCCATTTGGCTGTGAGCCCTAAATGTATTTACTTTGTAAAAAAAAGCATTCAAATTGAAGTTCAAGAAAATATATATTGAGATAACGAACAGTTGCAACTTTGCGTGCAGTTTTTGTTTTAAAACTACACGCAGAAAGCAGTTTATGACTTCCGATGAATTTACTCGCGTACTGGAAGCAATAAAACCATACACGAACTATATTTATTTGCATGTGCTGGGCGAGCCATTACTACACCCGCAATTAAAGACCATGCTATCAATAGCAAATGACGCGAAGATACAGGTAAACATCACTACCAACGGGGGGCTTCTCAAACGGAATGAAGCAATTTTACTAGAACAACCCGTTCGACAAATCAATATTTCGTTACACGATGCAGAAGAAAATATTGCCGAAGGCGAATGGAACAATTATTTAAATAATATACTCCACTACGCTACATACGCGGCTGCGAATACCTACGTTAATTTGCGACTTTGGAATGGTGGAGTAGATGCAAGCATTGCCTTTAGCGAGTATTGTAAAAAACACATAGCCACATATTTTGGGCTTGATGCCGATGTTTTTTTTAAAAATGAAAAAGATACAGGCATAAAGTTAACCGACCATGTGTTTTTGCAAACAGCAGCACGATTTGAATGGCCTGGAGGCGATACGATGCACAACGAAACGGCAAAAACCTGTTACGCACTGCTTGATCAAATAGCTATTTTAGTGGACGGAACCATTGTGCCATGTTGCTTGGATGCAGATGGAGCCATGAACCTCGGGAATATTTTCAGCGACAAGCTGGAAGATGTATTGAACAGTGAACGTGCGCAAAAAATACGTAAAGGCTTTATCAACCATAAAATAACCGAAGAGTTTTGTAAGAGCTGTGGTTTTTTTATATAGTAAATAAGTAAACAATTGTTTTTCAGTCACAAGTTGACTTAGGTTTAAAAAAACAGAAAAAATTAATGAGTCAAAAAATTGTTTTCACCCTCAATACCAATGGAATAATGGGCTGCTTGCCCGAATGTATGGTGGTGGACGTTGATAAAAATGGCGTATTTCAAACGCATTTTGTGCGTGTAAATGAACAAAACAAATCCAATCATATTCATTTATTCGATAGTGTTCAATTGCAATTGCTTGATTGTTGTTTGAAATTGGAGAAGCGTGAAATTCTTTCAAAAGTATTGGCCTATAATGCTACTACGTGGGAAGATCTGCTTAAGAATTATTTTTCGAATACAAAACTGAGTACTCAAAGTCAGTATATAAAAGATTATATACTTGATTATATCGAGGCTAATCAAAACCGATTTTTTAAATTGCTTGGTAATAATGCATTGTATTTGCCAATTGGTAAATTCCCGTTCACATGGACAGCGCTCGCAATAAATGATGAAATGCCTGAGTTATTGTATTGTTTTGAAAATTTACCCGATTACATCAATTATTCACTTGACATTCGTTGTGATAATAAAACCTTATCGCTGCAAAAGGCTAAACTCGTAACTCGAAACCCAGCAAGGGTGGTTATTAAAAACAAGATTTTTGAGTTTGATACTGCAATTGATGGTGCTAAATTGATGCCGTTTTTTGATAAGCAACTCGTATCAGTATTGCACGCCAACTCGGATGAGTATATACACAAAGTAATACTTCCACTGGCTGTGTCGAACAAAGTTGTTGCTGTTGGTTTTGAAATTGAGACACTTACTGTACTAAGCAATGCGGTGCTCAGAGTGCGCGAGATTGCTCCGCTACGCCAGTATACGCTTTTTGATGATGCAGAAGCTAGTAATGCCAAAAGAGATATTGTTATTGAATTGATTTTTGAATATGAAAAATTTCAGTTTTGGTCTGGCCAAGGTGGGAAAGTTTCGCGTGTTGATTTTACCGAAAACTCTTTTATTATCAGCAAAGTGGAGCGCGATAAGTTGCTCGAAGTGCTTTATATCGATGCCCTAAAAGAGCTCGGGCTTGATTTAGATGCTAAAGTGCGAAAAATGCCTTACGGCGAGGGTGTTGAATGGTTAAATGTAAATTATAAAGCGCTCGAATCTACTGGTGTCGACATCCGTTTTGAGAATAAAACGGACTCCACCCAAAAAGTTTTTGTAGGCGACCGAACATTGCAAATTGTGCTCGACGAAGGTCGTGATTGGTTCGATATTCAAGGAAAAGTGATGTTTGGTGCGTACGAAATTCCGTTTGTACGCCTGCTTCAGTACATTAAACAAAACAAACATGAACTTATTTTGCCAAACGGCGAATTTGCCATTATTCCACAGGCGTGGTTTGATGAATACAAAACGCTGGTGGATGTGTGCAAAATTGAGGATGGTAAAGTGGTGGTGCCTCGATACTTTATGGCACTTACTCAAGAGCTGGCAAACAAGCCGCAGGTGGCCTGCAATTTGAAAGAAAATACACGCAAACTGCTTACGCTAAAATTTGATACAAAATACAATTTACCAATTGGTTTTAAAGGTCAACTCCGCCATTATCAGCAGCTTGGTTACGATTGGATGCGCCTACTCGATGAGTTAGCTCTTGGCGGATGCCTTGCCGACGACATGGGACTTGGTAAAACGATTCAAACATTATGCTTGTTGCAATGGATGAAAGAACAGAATAGAGGTGTAAACTTACTTATTGTGCCTAAAAGTTTGCTTTATAACTGGGAGGACGAAGCTGTGCGTTTTGCACCCGAACTGAAAATTTATGTGCACTCAGGCTCGCAACGTGCACAAAAATCATCCGATTTTGGCAATGTTGATATTGTACTTACAAGCTACGGCACTCTTCGACGCGATAGGAATATGTTGTCGGAAGTGGCTTTTAATTACATCATTCTGGACGAGGCGCAAGCTATCAAAAACCCACAGTCGGACACCACTCAGGCCTGTCATACACTCAAAGGACAACGGTTTTTGACACTCACAGGTACGCCACTCGAAAACTCACTGAGCGATTTGTGGTCGCAAGTACATTTTTTTAACCGTAATATGCTTGGTTCGCAAAGCCAGTTTGTTCGCGCTTGCAAATTACCTGATAAGCAGCAGTATTACAGAAAGTTA
>JAGNPC010000244.1 GCA_017989795.1 Paludibacter sp.
TAGCACTCTCGTGGATAACACTTTATTTGGTTGACATATACACGCAACACGGGCACACCGAAACAGTTCCCGACCTCAAAGGCATGTATATGGAAGAGGCTGAACTCATGCTCAAAAACCACAGTTTATACGCTCAAGTGATAGATTCGGTTTACGTACGCAACAAAAAACCCGGAACTATCATTGATCAAAGCCCTGCTCCCAACGAACAGATTAAAAGCAACAGACCCGTATATATTGTAATCAATTCGCGCCAAATGCGTAAAACGGCACTGCCCGAAATTTACGACATATCGTACCGCCAAGCCGATGCCATGCTTAAATCGCAGGGTATAAACGTTGATAATGTGCAATATACACCATCCGAGTACAAAGATTTGGTGATAGATGTAAAATACGAAGGCCGAAGCATCACAGCAGGCTATCGCATACCCGAAGGAAGTTATGTTACACTGGTTGTGGGTAGCGGCGAGGCTGCTCAGGACACCATCGTACCATCGCTCAAAGGCATGGGAATAGAGGAAGCGCGCACCCAGGCCATTGAAGCTACCATGATTTTAGGCTCCATGGATTTTGACATTGCACCACGAGGCCGCGAGAGCGAATATATCATTTACCGCCAACGCCCAGCTGCGGGTCAAACATTGCCGGCAGGTACGCGCATCGACATTTGGCTATCCAAAGATAAATCGATGCTAAATAAAGTATTTGAAGAAGATAAAAAAGAGAATGACACCGAAGAGGATTTTTTCTAATTGAATAATAAAATATTAAAAGTGGCTGACGAATATTTAGAAGAGCATGAAGAAGATGAAATAGAGGGCGTAAGTGCTGAAAACGAAGTTTTTGAGCATTATCGCTTTATAGTGGACAAGGGGCAAACAATGATTCGCATTGACAAGCACCTTGTTAACTTAATGTCGGGCATTTCGCGCAACCGAATACAGGATGCCGCCGATGCTGGCAACATACGTGTGAACGGACAGAGCGTAAAATCGAACTATCGGATTAAGCCCCTCGACACCATCACCATCCATCTCGAATATCCACGAACCGAATTTAAAATTTACCCTCAGGAAATTCCAGTTGATATTGTGTACGAAGATGATGATATTATAGTGGTAAACAAACAACCCAACCTAGTAGTGCACCCAGGTTTTGGAAACTTTGACGGAACCTTACTCAATGCCATTGCTTGGCACCTGAAAGATCAGCCCGAATACGACATCAACGACTCGCGCATAGGCTTGGTGCATCGCATCGACAAAGATACATCGGGCTTACTATTATTGGCCAAAACACCTCACGCCAAAACGCATTTAGGCAAACAGTTTTTCGACAAAACAACACACCGCCGCTACCAGGCCGTAGTGTGGGGCAATGTAAAACAAGACGAAGGCACCATTATCGGCGCCCTAGCACGCAACCCGCAGGACAGAATGCAATTCATGGTATTTCCTGACGGCGAAAACCCGGTGGCAAAACATGCAGTGACACACTACAAAGTACTGGAGCGATTTGGTTACACATCGCTCGTAGAGTGCCGACTGGAAACTGGTCGCACCCACCAAATACGGGTACACATGAAACATATTGGGCACACACTTTTCAATGACGAGCGCTACGGTGGCCACATTATTTTAAAAGGAAACACTACAGCCATGTACAAGGCATTTGTAAAAAACTGCTTTTACCTTTGTCCCCGACAAGCATTACACGCCAAAGAGCTTGGCTTTGTACACCCAACTTCAGGCGAGTACATGATGTTTAATAGCGAATTGCCCGACGATATCCAAAGTTTGATTGACAAATGGCGCAGGTATGGGCAAAAAGAAGAAGAGTGAGATGAGCAAAGTAGTACTTTATATTGCAACAAGCATTGATGGTTTTATAGCCCGCCCAAATGGCAAACTCGACTGGCTGGAAAATTTACCAACTACTGAAAATACAGATTATGGCTACGCCGATTTTCTAAAATCTGTAGGCACAATAGTAATGGGTAAAACAACCTACAATGAGATTCTGGGTTTTGGGATAGACTGGCCCTACCCCGACCATAAAACCTATGTCGTTTCAAGTAATCAATCTTTTTTGCCAACCACACCCGAAACTTATTTATTAAATACGGATATTGATGTATTTATAACTAAACTAAAAGAAGAATCGGATCAAAACTGTTGGCTTGTAGGTGGAGGCAAACTGATAAATTACTTCCTCAACAAGGATTTAATCGACAAAATGATCGTTTCGATTGCTCCTGTTATTTTGGGTGAAGGCATTCCACTCTTTGCAGGCAAGTCAATGGAATCGGAATGGAATTTAGACACTATTGAAAAGTTCGACAACTGCATTGTGAGTTTAACGTACACTAAAAAATAAGAATATGCCCCACTTCCGACAAGGAATAAAAAACATAGCTGAAATTTGCGCACAGTACGGCGTTAAGAAGGTTATTATTGCACCCGGATCGCGCAATGCTCCGCTCATATTTGCATTTACGGCTCAACCCAACATGGACTGTTTGAGTATTACCGACGAACGGTCGGCAGCCTATTTTGCACTCGGCATAGCACAGCAAAGTGGTGATGCAGTAGCACTGGTATGCACTTCGGGCACAGCCGTTCTTAATTTTGCTCCGGCCATTGCCGAAGCTTATTATCAAAACCTTCCGTTACTTGTTTTTACGGCCGACCGCCCTGCCGAACTCATTGACCAAGCCGATGGACAAACGCTACGACAAACGAATATCTTTGGTAATTACATCAAAGCCAGCTTCGATTTACCTGTAGAAACTCTTGTCGTTGCCGACTTAAGCTACTCCGACCGCCAAGTTTCGCAAGCTATTGATACTGCTTTAGCTTACCCACAAGGGCCTGTACATATCAACGTGCCTTTGCGCGAACCCATATACACGGCATTACCCGAAACACATTCGGATCCAAAAATTATTAAAAGCATTGCTGCAAAACAAATCATTGACAACGAGAGTCTTAAAACACTCTCCGAAAGTTGGTTAAAACACAAACGAAAGCTAATTGTATTTGGCATGTTCCCCAAAAACGAATGCTTAAACCAACTAGCCCAACAGCTTGCCACCGAGCCAGATGTGGTGGTGATAGCCGAGAACCTATCGAACATCACAGGCGAAAACATCATCACGCAGCCCGAATCCTTATTTTCGCGCATCAACTCATTAACTAACAAGGCTGACTTTAAACCCGATTTACTAATCACAATCGGCCATTCAGTTATTTGCAAACAGCTAAAAATACACCTACGCACCCATCAAGCGAGTGAACAATGGCAGTTGGAATCATCCTTCCCCTACGTAGACACATACAATAGCCTCACAACCATAATTCCGGGCTATGCAACCGAGAGCCTAGGCAAAATGCCTTTAGGCAAAACTATCAGTCTTTATTCGGAGCTTTACACAACTGAAGTTAAGAACATCGAAGCCTTACATTCAAACTACATAAAAGCACCATTTAGGGGAGCAGAGGGGCAGTCCCTTGATTTAGACGTCGTATCTAGCCTGCTTTCGCAACTACCCGCCAAAACCACCTTGCACCTAGCAAATAGCACGTCGGTGCGCTGGACGCAGCTTTTCGAAGCCCGTGAAGACATCACATACATCTGCAACCGTGGCACATCAGGTATTGACGGCTGCACATCTACTGCCGCTGGGTATGCGTATGCATCCAAACAACCAACCCTTTTGCTTTCGGGCGATGTATCGTTTATATACGACACGAACGCATTTTGGAATAATTACATTGGTACAAATTTTAAAATTATTGTGATGAACAATAATGGTGGAAACATATTCCGTTTTATTGGCGACAAAGAATTGATGAAAAACAGCTTGGATTTTTTCACCACCCCGCATCATGTAAACTTGAAATCGCTTGTGGAAGCTCACGGGTTAGCGTATATTAACTGCAATCATACCGAAAAATTGGCTGCCAGTATTCAAGCACTTCTTCATGCGCCCAAAGCTACTGTTCTGGAAATCTTCACCGACTCGGAGTTAAATACAAAAAATTACAAGGGCTATTTTCAACAGATAAAAAAAGACTGCGACTAAAGTCTAAACACATTGACAAAGGCAAAGTAT
>JAGNPC010000029.1 GCA_017989795.1 Paludibacter sp.
CCACTACCGCCGATGGCACCTGGACTAGCACTACGAAAAGGTATACCGAAGTACAGCCCAACTTAATCATAGCCAACGCAGTATTGAAGCACAAAATGTCAATTCCTGAATCGGAAGTGATTGTTTGTAAAGACATTACGTTGGATGCAGGTGCAAGTTTAACAAACAATGCTGATCTTACAATTAAAGAAAACCTTGTTTTAAAAGTTTCGAACAATAATAATGCATCAAGTATCATTAACAATGGTCAGGTAATAAACCAAGGTCGAATAATTATTCGTAAAAGTTTTAGTCGCGATTTTGGCTGGTACTTTATGTCGTTCCCATTTGATGTTCCGGCCAACAAAATATTTATTGCCGGCACAAACACAGTAGCACGTTGGGGCGACCCGACTCAGGCTGCCACATCGACCAAAGATTTCTACGTATCGGAATACGATGGAGCAAAACGCGACAACACCGGCGTGGTGAACTATGTAAGCAACAGCCCCAACTGGAAAGACGTTAACCCCCATACTTTTATAGCCAAAAAAGGCTATATTGTAGCAGTTCCGGGCGATATCGAAATTGATTTTGTTTCGGGCGCAGGCGAAACATCTATCTTTATGCCAAACTCCACAGTAGATGTATTGAAACATACAAGTAATCAATATACTTATCACAATAGTTGGAATTTAATAGGCATACCTTACGCCACTTCGTACAAGCTAAATTTGGCTACACAAACGCCTTTTTATAGTTACAACAAGCAACAAAGCAATTACGATGTGATAATGACTGCCGATGATGAATACTTGATTAATCCCTACTATTCGTTTTTTATGCAAGCTGCCGATAATACAATCAATTTCACATCAACTGCACGTATGGCTGTAAAATCAAGACTATCAGCACCTACTTACGACGAACTAAATTTGGTTCTGAAAAACCAAAGCTATACCGACCGAACACGCATAAGACTTGAATCTGATGCAAATGCCAGTTATGTAATTGGTTCGGATGCTGTAAAAATGTTTAGTGATGTAAGCGCTGTACCGCAGCTTTATACACATATTGGCGCATGCGCCGCATCGTACAACACATTGCCCGATACAACTTCAACCATACGCTTAACAACAAAAATTGGAGTAAAGGGCGAGTACAAACTTGGGTTGACAAAAGCTCAAAAAGCGCCAAATTACAAAAAAATCATACTAACTGATAGCCTATTGAACATCCAGCAAGATTTGTTACTTGATAGTGTTTATACATTTAACTCGGAAGTAGGTACACACAAACGATTTAAAATTAGCGTATCAACAAGTAACACAACAAGCGTAAACACATTAAAAGTGAACGACATTACAGTTACCTGCAAAAACAAGCAGCTACATTTTGAAGGTATCAAACAGCAAGCAACCGTAAAAATATATGATTTAAATGGTGTCTTAGTAAATGAATTTTTGAATGTTCCGAACAACAAACAATTATTTATACATACCAAGGGTATCATTATTGTAAAAATTATTGAGCCGCATGCGCAGAGTACTTTTAAAATAAATATTTAAGGTAACTTGCACATTATAAATAAAAAAGTAAACGAAAGAAAAATAAATATCGCAACAACTAAATTTAAGGTAATGAAAGCACTTAAATCAACCCTGAAATCAACATTGAAATCAACACTCATATACCTATTTATAGCCAGCTTAAACATAGCATACGCGCTAGCCGATTTTTTACCCGCACAGCCAGGCGACCCCGGCTTGGAAGGCATGTCGGTGCCTATTGATGGTGGTATTTTAATGGGCTTATTGGCAGCAAGTAGTATAATAAGTTTACTTTTTAAAAAGAAGAAAAAAGAAGAATAACATAAAGCAACATTGAGCGGGTGACTTAGAGTCACCCGCTCAATACTGTAGGCCAAACAGTAGCCTTTACGCGATTTTAAAACCACCACAAATTGTATTTTGGTGGTTTTAGTTTTAATACACAACGCAGCATTTTATGGGTTAATAAAGAGCAAATATTTTTGCAAAAACACTATAAAATTACACATCAAAATTTCAGTGTCGAAAAAAAAATAGTATCTTAGTGCGTTTTTTGAACTAGAACAATAAATTATTGCTTGGCAATACTAAATAAACAAACTAACCAGAAATAGATAGTATAATATGGAAAACAACTATTGTGTAATTATGGCTGGCGGCATTGGAAGCCGCTTTTGGCCTTTCAGTCGTAACAATCGCCCCAAACAGTTTCTTGATTTTTTTGGCACAGGTCGCTCCTTATTACAAATGACTTACGATAGATTTCGCCATGTTGTACCTGCTAAAAACATACTTATCGTATCCAATGTAATTTACAAAGATTTGATATTGGAACAATTACCTGAGCTCAAAGCCGACCAAGTATTACTAGAACCCAACAGACGCAACACAGCACCCTGTATAGCTTATGCCATAAATAGAATTAAGGCTACAACGGATAAAGCAAACATAGTAGTAGCTCCATCCGACCATTTAATTTTAAAAGAAATTGATTTCTTAGAAACGATAAAAACAGGATTCGATTTTGTTGAGAAAAACGATGCACTCCTCACCTTGGGTATTAAACCAAGCCGACCCGAAACAGGCTACGGTTACATTCAGGTAGCCGAAGGCGAAACAGCATTGCGCAACGTAAAAACATTTACCGAAAAACCAAATGCTGAGCTGGCGCAAATATTTTTTGAAACAGGTGAGTTTTTCTGGAACTCAGGCATCTTTTTGTGGAACTTGCAAACAATAGACAAAGCTTTTCAGACATTGCTGCCCGAAGTAGCTAGCAAGTTTAACAATGGAAAAGAACTTTACAACACCCCCGCCGAACAAGCATTTATCGACGAGATGTATCCTACATGCCCCAATATCTCTATCGATTATGGTATTATGGAAAAATCGAGTAACGTAAATGTGCTTTGTTCTGATTTTGGCTGGACCGATCTTGGCACATGGGGTTCCCTTTACGAAATGTCGCCCAAAGATGAAAATAACAATGTGACGCTAAAGTGTGAGAGTATGTTTTACGGATCTAAAAATAATATTGTAGCTTTACCTAACGATCGACTAGCAGTAATTCAAGACCTTGAAGGCTATATTGTTGCCGAATCGGACAATGTATTACTAATATGCAAATTGGAAGAAGAACAAAACATCCGTCAGTATGTAAACGATGCCACCATGAAACATGGTGAAAAATATATTTAATATCTTTTCAATTTCACATTAATAAGAAAACTGAACAATGGGTTTATTAAATTTTTACAAACCACGCACCTATAATTATCGCCCTATTTATTACGACCCCAAAAAGGAAGAAAAGGCAGCGCGTGACAAGGAGCGTGCAGTAAAAAATGGCACTGCCGAGCATGAACGCACCTTGCGTAGAGGCGTATTTAGAGAAATGGCCGAAAAAAATAAAAATTACCGAGTAGAACAAATTCGTAAATCAAATACCCGATTAGTAATTATCGTTCTTGCGATGCTTGCCCTTCTCTATTATTTGTTAAGTTAATTATAATGAACGACATAATCCAACTTTTACCCGATTCGGTTGCCAATCAAATAGCCGCAGGTGAAGTTATTCAACGCCCCGCATCAGTCATTAAAGAACTGGTTGAAAATGCCATTGATGCGGGTGCTACTTCCATTCAGATTGTGATAAAAGATGCTGGTCGCACGCTGATACAAGTGCGCGACAATGGAAAAGGCATGAGCGAAACGGATGCCCGCATGGCATTTGAACGCCACGCCACGTCCAAAATTCGCGAAGCATCGGATTTATTCGCCTTGCGTACCATGGGTTTTAGAGGCGAAGCTTTAGCCTCGATAGCTGCCATAGCGCAAGTAGAATTACGTACCCGCCGCCCCGACGATGAGCTTGGTGTGATGATAGAAATAGCAGGCACACGTGTGCAAAAACAAGAGCCCGTGCAATGCGAATCAGGCACCACCTTTTATGTGCGTAACTTATTTTTTAACGTACCAGCACGTCGACGGTTTTTAAAAAGCGACAATGTAGAAAAATCGCACATCCTAACGGAGTTTTACCGTATTGTATTGGTAAATCCCGCTATTGAGTTTGCCTTATATGATGGTGAAGATGAACTACATCGACTGCCAGCCACAAATCTACGTTTGCGAATTGACAGCGTTTTTAGTTCGCCCAAGCGCAAAATACAACAGCAACTCTTACCTATTGAAACGGCTAACGGACTGATAAACATCACAGGTTTTGTGGGCAAGCCAGAGTTTGCTCAGAAATCGGCGCAGCAATACTTTTTCGTAAATGGACGCTACATGCGCCATCCCTATTTTCATAAAGCGGTAACATTAGCTTACAGCAATATGATTCAGAATGCGGATAATCCCAGCTACTTTATCTATTTTGAAGTGGACCCCGAAACAATCGACATCAATATTCACCCTACAAAAACCGAAATTAAATTCGAAAACGAACAGTCAATATGGTCTATCTTATCAGCCACCATTAAAGAGGCCTTGGGTAAATTTAATGTAGTTCCATCTATTGACTTTGATAGAGACGATGCACCGGAAATACCCGTTAAAATAAATCTCGAAAATGTGCGGCCGCCGCAAACCAGTTTCAACCCCGACTACAACCCCTTCAACAGTTCGTACAAACGACCAAGCTTTGATTGGGAAAAACTATACGGTGGATTTGAAAAAGAAGCAAAACCGGTAAGTGCAAGCACCGATTATTTTGAAGCCGAGCGCGTCACACAATCAGAATGGCCAAGTACGGTTGAAAATTTGCTGATAGAAGCTGAGCCCGAGCAACAAGTGATAGCTTTGGGCGAGGAATTTAAAGCGGCCAACTTTCAGTTTAAAAGTCGCTTTATTATTACAGGTATCAAGTCGGGAATGCTCATCATTGACCAGCACCGGGCACATGTACGCATCCTCTTCGAATCGTACATGCGCGATATTGAACAACACTCAGCACACTCGCAGCAATTGCTTTTCCCGGAGGAGATTGAACTGAGTGCCGACGAGGTGTTACATTTTGAAAAAATTGAAAAAGCCTTGAAAGATGTTGGTTTTCATTTTTCATTATCAGCAAAAAATATATTAATTATTGATGGCATACCCGCATTGCTAAATGCTTCGGGCATTACACCACTGATAACTGAAATGATAGCAAGAGCCCGCAATACAGGCGTGGATGCCGCACAAGAAATGTACGAAAGCATAGCACTTGCACTTGCTCAAACAGCAGCTATTAAAACAGGGCAACAGCTCACAAGCGAAGAAATGACCGATTTAATAGATAGGCTTTTTGCATGTCAAAATAGCAACTTTACACCCGATGGTAAATCGATTCACACCACACTTACCCAAAGTGAATTATTGGCTAAATTTGGTTGAAAATAAAGTAAATTCACAATCAAACTATTAAATACAAAAATAGGCCTTTCTTATTCGAATGAGTCATTGCTTTAACAATTTTTTTTTATACTTTTGCATCCCATAATTTAAAGTAAAAACAGTATATGGATCGTAAACAAATCAAAACAGCGTTAGTTTCTGTTTATCACAAAGATAAGCTAGATGTTATTATCAAAAAACTACATGCCGACGGCGTAGAATTTATTTCTACTGGCGGAACTCAAAGTTTTATCGAGTCGCTCGGTATTCCATGTAGCGCTGTTGAAGATTTAACTGGATATCCATCCATCTTGGGTGGCCGTGTAAAAACACTTCACCCCAAAGTATTTGGTGGTATACTTTCACGCCGCGATTTAGCACAAGACAACGAGCAATTGGAAGAATATGAAATTCCTGAAATTGACCTTGTCATTGTGGATCTTTACCCATTCGAAGCAACTGTGGCAGCAGGTGCCGACGAGCCAACTACCATCGAAAAAATTGACATTGGTGGTATTTCGTTGATACGTGCAGCTGCTAAGAACTTCAAAGATGTGGTTATTGTAGCCTCACAAGCACAATATGAGCCTTTATTGAATGTATTAGAAGCCAATGGCAACTCTACTACACTCGATGAGCGTAAATGGTTTGCTAAAGAAGCTTTTGGCGTATCATCGCACTACGATTCGGCTATTTTTAATTATTTTGATGGCGAAGAAAAATCAGCTTTACGCCTCACTGAAAATGATGCTAAAGTGCTTCGTTACGGCGAAAACCCACATCAAAAAGGCTTGTTCTATGGCAAGTTCGAAGATATGTTCGAACAACTCCAAGGAAAAGAAATATCGTACAATAACTTGCTCGATATTGACGCTGCTGTAAACTTGATAAACGATTTTGAAGATATTACCTTTGCAATATTAAAACACAACAATGCTTGTGGCTTAGCCTCACGCCCTATACTTGTTGATGCATGGCATGCCGCTTTGGCTGGCGACCCAGTATCGGCATTTGGTGGCGTAATTATCACCAATGCTATTATCGACAAAGCTACGGCCGAGGAGATGAATAAGTTGTTTTTTGAAGTAGTGATAGCGCCCGATTACGATTTGGATGCGCTCGAAATACTTGGACAAAAGAAAAACCGCATTATTTTAATATTGAAAAATACTAAAATGCGTACCCAACAGGTTCGCACACTACTTAATGGCGTATTGGTTCAGGATAAAGATTTAAAAACTGAATCGGCTGACGACTTTACAGTGGTAACCGAAAAAGCACCTACCTTAGACGAGGTAGAGGACTTAATTTTTGCTAATAAAATTGTAAAACATACCAAATCGAACGCTATTGTTTTTGCTAAAAACAAACAACTTTGCGCAAGTGGTGTGGGACAAACATCGCGTGTTGACGCTTTACGTCAGGCTATCGAAAAAGCAGCTTCATTTAACTTCGATTTAAATGGCTCTGTAATGGCATCGGATGCATTTTTCCCATTCCCCGACTGTGTAGAAATAGCGGCAGAAGCGGGCATAACAGCTGTGGTACAACCAGGAGGCTCTATTAACGACAGCAAATCAGTAGATTGCTGCAACGAAAAAGGCCTAGCAATGGTTACTACAGGAACAAGACATTTTAAACACTAATTGATGTGATGATGTGGTGATGTGATGATGTGATGATGAGATGATAAATAGGATTAAAACTAACTGAATTTAAAACACGTAATACAACGATATGGGATTATTTTCATTTACACAGGAAATTGCTATTGACTTAGGAACAGCCAATACGATTATCATTTATAACGATAAAATTGTTGTTGATGAGCCATCGGTAGTTGCGCTCGATAAACGTACCGATAAACTAATTGCTATTGGCGAAAAAGCACGCCAAATGCAAGGAAAAGAAAACGAAGGTATACGCACTGTTCGTCCGTTGCGCGATGGTGTAATTGCCGATTTCTACGCTGCGGAGCTAATGATTCGTGGCATGATTAAAATGATCCCAACAAAAAGTAGACTTTTTTCACCATCGTTAAAAATGGTTGTTTGTATTCCTTCGGGCAGTACGGAGGTAGAAATTCGTGCTGTACGTGACTCATCGGAACATGCTGGTGGTCGTGAGGTATACATGATTTACGAACCAATGGCTGCGGCAATTGGTATAGGTATTGATGTAGAAGCACCTACAGGTTGTATGATTGTTGATATTGGTGGTGGTACTACCGAAATTGCAGTTATCTCACTAGGCGGTATCGTTTCCAACAAATCAATCCGTATTGCTGGCGATGATTTAACGCTTGATATTGTAGAATACATGGGACGCATGCACAACATTAAAGTGGGTGAGCGTACGGCTGAAATGATCAAAATTAATGTAGGTGCAGCTCTTACCGATTTGGAAGATGCTCCTGAGGATTATATTGTTCGTGGTCCGAATCGTATGACTGCCTTGCCAATGGAAGTTCCTGTATCCTACCAAGAAATAGCTCACTGTCTTGAGAAATCCATATCGAAAATTGAAGCTGCTATTTTGAGCGCGCTTGAACAAACGCCACCCGAATTGTATGCCGACATTGTAGAAAAAGGTATTTACCTTGCTGGTGGTGGAGCCTTGCTTCGTGGACTCGACAAACGTTTGACTGATAAATTAAACATTCAGTTTCACATTGCCGACGATCCTTTGCGTGCTGTAGCCCGCGGTACTGGTGTGGCTTTGAAAAACGCTGATAAATTCTCGTTCTTAATTCGATAATTAAAGCAGATACATAAAGGCAGGCATTGATTATTAATCCATTGGGTTTGTAATTCAGCCTGCCTTTTCCACTTTAAAAAAACTAAACACATGCGCAATCTGATTAACTTCCTCATTCAATACAGTGTATTGATTCTATTTCTTGTACTAGAAATGGTGTCGATTGGACTTATTGTAAGTAATCAGGAATATCAGAAAAGTGTTTTTCTATCGTCGAGCAACAGTGCGGTAGCTTCTATGTATGAAGTAAGTAACTCAGTAGTGGAGTTTTTTAAACTAAAAGCTGCCAACGAAACATTATCGGAGGAAAACACACGATTAAAGAATGAAGTAATGCTACTTCGCAACCAAGCTTCGGCATTTAAACCCGAAATAAAAGACTCCATCCGTTTTCATATACCACCCGAAATGGAATATAACTTTATTTCGGCTAAAGTAATAAACAGCTCTACCAACAAACTGCAAAATTACATTACCCTCAACAAGGGCTTGCGCGATGGCATAAAAGTAGATATGGGCGTAATAAGCGACTTGGGTGTAGTTGGTATTGTAAAAACAGTTTCCGAAAAATTTGCGGTGGTTATTCCGATACTCAACGATAAGATTAAAATCAATTGTAAGTTTACCAAATCGAACTATAGTGGCCCATTGCAATGGACAGGTGTTGACTATCGGTACGCTTCACTCAATGACATTGCTCGCCATGTAAAATTTTCGGTTGGCGATTCGCTCGTGACTAGTGGATTTACAAACACTTTTCCCGAAGGTATACCTGTAGGTCGAATTGAGAACTTTAAAATTAACGAAGGTGACGCTTATTACAATATTAAAGTAAAACTATCGGTCGATTTCCGAACGCTATCGCACGTAAAAGTTATTAACTATAAAAACTATCGCGAACAACGATACCTTGAACAAGTAGCAACCGAAAAATAATATGCTCAGAGTTATACAAAACATATTTCTTTTTTTTGTACTTGTACTCATGCAGGTACTTGTACTCAATAATATACAGTTCCTGGGTTTCGTAAACCCCTACATCTATGTGTTGTTTATCCTTTCGCTACCTGCCCGCACACCGCGTTGGTTTGTACTTATACTGGGCTTTATACTCGGTCTGGCAATTGACACATTTTCGAACACACTAGGCATGCACACAGCTGCAACTGTACTTATAGCCTACGCACGCAGCTTTGTTATCAAACTTTTTACATCCATTGATGAGGGCAACAACCCTATCCCCTCTTTTCATAGTTTTGGAGTAGGTGCTTATGTTAAATACACATTCGTGATGGTTGTTTTACACCACAGTTCGCTGTTTTTCTTAGAATCATTTTCATTTTCAAATTTCTGGCTTGTGTTTTTTAAAATCATTTTAAGCTCCGCAATAACAATACTGATTATACTTGGATTGAAATCGCTTAACCGCAGATAAGTACGCTCAGCATTAACTTCCTTTCGGCACTATTTTTTTAAAGCTATTTTATTTCAAGCTATTTTATTTCAAGTTATTTTATTTCAAGTTATTTTATTTCAACAAATTCGGAACAAATGATAAACGACAATCTACAAAACAGGCAGCGAGTAATAGCTACTATTATTACCGTTGTAGTTGTTATTTACATCCTTCGATTATTTTCCATCCAAATACTTGAATCGCGTTACAAAGAAGGTGCCGACAGTAATGCATTTCTAAAAAAGACACTCTTCCCTCCTCGCGGATTAATTTACGACCGTAATGGCGTGCTTTTGGTTTACAATAAACCGGCATACGACATTACGCTTATTATGCGCGAGATACATAACATTGACACCATTTCGCTTTGTCAGTCGTTGAATATAACCAAAGAAAGTTTTATACAACGAATTGCAGATATTAAAGACCGACGAAAAAACCTAGGTTATTCGTCGTACACACCACAAATATTCATGTCGCAACTGGATATAAAAGACATTGCCACCTTTCAGCAATCGATGTATAAATACCAGGGGTTTTATGTACAAAACCGTACCTTGCGCGAATACTCTTACCCCAATGCAGCCCACGTGCTTGGTAATATTGGCGAAGCCACACCTCGACGCATTGAAAAAGATGAATATTACAAAGCGGGCGATTATGCTGGACGTGATGGTATAGAATACACCTACGAAAAAGTATTGCGTGGCGAAAAAGGAATGGAAATACTGCTTCGTGATGCCAAAGGCCGTATTAAAGGAAAATACGATAACGGCAAAAAAGATATGCCCTCTAAGGCGGGTAAAAACTTAACACTTACCCTCGATATTAAACTGCAAATACTTGCCGAAAAGTTAATGAGAGGAAAAGTGGGTAGTGTTGTTGCCATAGAACCAAAAACAGGCGAAATACTCGTGATGGTATCGAATCCTGCGTTTGATCCATCAATTTTAGTTGGTCGCCAACGCTCCAAAAACTACCGAGCCTTGCTCAACGACCCTACCAAACCACTTATGAACCGTGCCACACAAGCATTGTACTCGCCAGGCTCCTCATTTAAACCCTTGCAAGCACTTGTTTGTCAGCAAATGGGTGGCATAAACGCAGGTACACGTTTTGCCTGCAGTGGCAAAGGCTCTTCGCCCATACGCTGTACGCACTCGCACGGGTCACCCGTAGATTTAGAACAAGCCATTGAACAAAGTTGTAACCCTTACTTTTGGCACGCTTTCCGATGCACCATCGAAAAAGATGGGTATGGTGAAAAGAACATCCTTTTCAGAACCAATTACGACGAATGGGTTGACCGCATGAAAAGTTTTGGACTAGGCGAAAAATACACCGATGGCGACTTGTACGAACAATCACGCGGCTATATACCGACGCAAAAATTTTACAATAAGGTGTACAGAGCCGAAACAGGCTGGCGCGCCATCACCATCCGCTCAAACTCCATTGGCCAAGGCGAGGTGCTTGCTACACCGCTACAATTAGCCAATACCATGGCCGCCATTGCCAACAACGGTTATTACATTACGCCACACTTGCACAAGGCTGATTCGATGCTTCAAAAAAAACACATCGTAAAGGTTGACAAAAAATACTTCCCTATTGTGTTTGATGGTATGTCGAGGGTATTTGAGTCGGGAACGGCTCGAGCATCACGCATTGACAGCATACAGATGTGTGGAAAAACAGGTACCGTACAAAACCCGCACGGTAAGGATCACTCCTTGTTTGTAGGCTTTGCACCGCGCGAAAACCCTAAAATAGCAGTGGCTATTGTAGTTGAAAACGCAGGTTTTGGCTCCATATATGCTGCTCCAATATTTAGCCTTATGGCCGAATTGTATTTACAAGGTGAAGTAAAACGCCTTGAATTAGAAGAACGAATTACCAATATTGTAACAAACGCCAATGTCAAAGAACGTTAGTATAAAATATGCCCTCGACTGGACTACGATTAGTTATTTCGTTATTCTAGTATTCATGGGCTGGGTTAGTATTTATGGTGCCAGCTACGATTTTGACCAGCCAGGCATTCTTGATTGGGATCAGCGCGCTGGTAAGCAGTTTGTGTGGATTCTTACGGCCTTTGCTATAGGTGGTATGCTGCTATTGGTAGATTATAAGATGTATAGCTTTTTTGCCTACTTCATCTATGCCTTTACCATTGCACTGCTGATACTTACCATTTTTATAGCACCCGACATTAAGGGTTCGCGGTCCTGGCTCGTAATTGGGCCAATTAGCTTTCAGCCAGCCGAGCTAGCAAAAATGGCTACTTCGCTCGCTCTAGCACGGTTTATGAGTTCGTATAACTACAAGCTTAAAAACTGGAAAGACCTTATTCCGTTAGCCATGTTTATACTTTTGCCATTTTTGCTCATTATCTTGCAAAAAGAAACAGGATCGGCACTGGTATTTGTGGCATTTTTATTAATGCTTTACCGCGAGGGTATGAATGGTATTATTTTACTATTAATAGTGCTTGCAATAATTTTATTTGTAGTAGTTATCCGGTTTAGCATCATCCCTTTTGGCGTCGACCAAGGAACACTGGGCTTTGTATTAGCCATGGGATTAATTACCATTATGGAGCTGTACTACACCTTTTTTGTGGCCAATATCCGCAAACAAGTAGCCTTATCACTAGCAGGTATAGCAC
>JAGNPC010000245.1 GCA_017989795.1 Paludibacter sp.
ACTTAGTGAATCTATACATATAATCGTAAACCTTTATCTAAAATACCATAGAAGAAAACTCACTTCATCAATAAAATTTTCTTCAAAAATGGTATGAACAACTCAAATTTAAGAGTAAAACCTAAACTGTGCGATTCATTAACATAACATAAAAGATAGCTTGTACAATTCATTGATAATGCGTATCTTAGCTGTGGTAAAAATAAAAATCACACATCACCAAGTTGGTGCACAAAGCTACCTTTTATGTCCGCTAAGATAACAAAAATAAGCGCAACAAACGATAAAATTTCTGCACGTGGCGGCCTCCCATTGTTCCTTCGTTACGTTGAACAAACAGGCTTATATTCCCTGATTTCGAGTACGATATATTCCCTAATTTCTCAAAGTATCAAGGGGCTGCAATTACATCAGTTTCTAAAACAAATACTTGCATTCTTTATGGATGGTACTAATATGTCCATTTCCGGGTTCGATCAAAGTAAGAAAGACGAAGCTTATGCTGCCTTGCTTGAATGTAACACTACCCAGTTGGCTTCTTCCCATCAGATTAAACGCTACTTTGCAAAGCTTTCAATTATTGGCAATTTAATTTTCAATAAAATACTCAACGAACTGTTTATCTGGAGGTTAAATATAGAAAAACCAAAAATAATTGAGCTGGGCATTGATACAATGGTGCTTGACAATGATAGCGCGGTGAAGCGCGAAGGCAATGAACCAACCTACAAACGAAAGAAGGGATTTCAACCATTGCATATTTCTTGGGGTCGTTTCCTTATAGATGTAATGTTCAGGAAGGGAAGTGCCCATTCAAACCACGGCAGTGATTATATAGACAGGGTTCGGTCAATCGTTAAGCTGATCCGCAAACGCTATTCATTGGAAGTGCCTATTATTTTATGCGCCGATAGTGGTTTTGCCGATCAAAAGGCCTATAAAGTATTTGAAGAAGAGCTTGGTATTCATTTCATTACAACCGGAGTTTTGCATGAGCATTTAAAAGAGTACATTCAGGAACTTCCTGATGAGACTTACCAAGAGATAGAAAAAGGCAAGATTACCTGGGGTTATGTTGAAATTGGCAGCAGATTGAAAAGTTGGAAAAAATTTCGTCGTTGTATTTTCACCAGGCTTCAACGCGAAGAAACAGGGCAACTTGTGATGTCCTTTGGTAAGCCCGACAATATAATTTACACTAACATTGGCAATTGCGCCCAAGCTGATCGCAAATTGATTGATGCCGGTGGTATTCATTATTTTGATGCTGAAACAATTGTCAGAAAATCACATCAAAGAGGCGCAGATGAACTGATACACAGGAGCATAAAGGAACTGGCAACTAAAGAGCAATTACCGTTTAAATCATTTGGAATGAACAGGGCATATTATTTTATGCTTGTCATTACGCACTTTCTTTTTGAAGCCTATAAGGTGGATGTAACTGCTCAGGTTATACCGATATCCTCATATCCAAATACTTTCAGAAGAAAACTTATAGATTTTGCAGTTAAGATTATTTCTCACTCTAGAAACACAATAGTGAAAGTAACCCAAACCGTTTACCAATCAACAAATATTGAAGAATTATGGAGGCTTTGTCAATCACCACCCAAAATATGCTTTGCATAGAAACTACTTACAATAAAAAACGCATGAAAAGCTTAACAGGCATGGGATACCTATGGTTAAGCGTTAATAAAACAACCTAAAAGCGACAAAATCGGAGAAATATTTTTAGGTTTGCTCACAAATCTACACTCCAATAGGTTTTATCCCACACAAAAATGGAAAATTTTGAAATAAGCGTTGCGATTGGGGCAGGTGAAATGATGAATCGCTCAATTTAGGTAGTAGTGTTTATTATCGCCTGCATCGCTGATGCTGCTTCTAAAATATAATCCTGTTACTTGATTGACTTTATTTTTCAATGCAAAAACAATACAGCCTTTACCAAAAACTTTATACGCTTTATCTCCTGTTTTGCTTGTTAATCCTGCATCTATCAGTAAACCGTATTGTAAACATTGCTGTATAAGGGTTTCGTCTTTTCTTGTTCCGTGGTGGAACTGTGCAGCATTGTAACCGATTTCTAATTTTGTATAATCCAATGTTCTGCTTTGTATATATTGCTTGGCTTGTGGGCTGTTGTGTACCGCATTTTTAAAGTAGGTAAACATCTTTTGTAAAAACTGTTCTCTGCTTATTACTCCTGTGTTGCCTGTTGTTGTTGCTTCTCCTGTTATCATTGTTTCGGCTTTTTTTATTGCTTCGTGTTTGGTACAATTTTCTTTGTGCAGTATAAAATCTATTACATCTAAACTTTTTCCGTGAGTTTTGCATTTGCTGCTGAAGCAATACGCTGTATGTGTTTTGTAGTAAACTTGCATACTTGGTGTTTTATCTTCGTGGAAGGGACAGTTTAACCGTAAATTCTTATCGGGTTTTAGGCTGTAGTAATGCAGTATTGTAGCCAGTGTGAGCCGTTGTTTTATTTCCTCTATTGTCATTGTATAACTATTTGTGCTTTTTTGATACGTGGCAAAAGTATCAATAAAGTATCAAATAGACAACAATAAAGTTGTCAATATCTATCAATGTGGCTTATTTCGTATCTTATTGATCACTTTGCCTCAAATTCACATCAAAATGAAACACATCGGTAAAACAATAAAGACGATTAGAGAAGAAAAGGCACTAACACAGCAACAAATAGCCGAACTGGTAAATATGCACCGTTCAAACTATTCTAAAGTGGAAAGCGGTGAACGTGATTTGTCCATTGATGCCATTAATAAGGTTGCTAAGTTTTTCGGGATGTCTATTGATGAACTGGTAAACTTTGATGGTAAAATACCCAATGAAATTACCGTAGAAGATAAAAGCCTGTTGGAACAAGTAAAACTAATTGCAGAGCTGGAACCCGAAGAAAAAAATATGGTCTTTAAAATGATTGATACTTTCCTGACCAAGAAAAAATTTAAAGACTTCTTTGCTAAAAATATTGCTGCTCTGTAAAGCAGAAAAGCCCGGACTTGCCGGGCTTTGTTATTTTAATTCTGTTTCGTTTTACAATTCTCCCCTGTTTTTCTTTGCCATCAGGTACATGGAAGTAATTAATAATAGAAAAGATAAAATAAGATAACCAATAATGATTAATCTTCCCTTAGTTTTATCTTGTGGGTTTTCCCCTTCATAAGTCTTTACTATTTCTAAATACTTCTTCTTATGAAGAAATGTAAAATACAATATTAAAACAAGTACAAAAAAGCACATGCCAATTTTTAATCCTGTATCTAACCCTAAATCTATTTTATAACCAAATAAATAGGAAATAGAAATGATGCTGTATACATTTAAACCAAATGTCATCGCCATTAAAAATATGGCATAATACTCAGCAACCAAACCGTTTCCGACACTTATCATTAGTTGATATAATCTATAAAACAAATAGCGTAATAGTTTCATAGTATTATCTCTTTGGAGTTGTTAATGGGTCGCCCCAACCTTGAAAAGCACCACCAGCATCAAGAAGAAAATAAGTTGCACTTACTCCAAAACCGATAGGTCCTAAAAATCCAACATATCCCATTCCAATATCAAGTGCCGACTTCATCCATACGGAATTATTTGTTCCTCCATTGTTATAATAATTAATTGCAAGTCCGCCAGAGATTACAGAAGATGTTATAAATGTTGCACCTCCTAATACCTTCATCCCCTTAACATATTTCAAATCATTTATTGCAGGACTTGATTTTGCAGCATAGTTTATTAATTCTCCTTTAGCACCTTGACCAACATCAAAAGCCCCTATGCCAGTGTTTACATTATTCCAAAAAGTAGAAGTAGAATTCTCACCCCCATCACTTTGAGCTTTACTATTCACACTTTCAAGACCAAAGGCAAGCCTTTGGTTCTTGGCAATAACCCAAGCCCCATTATAGTATATATTAATTTCGTTCCTACTTTGCTCCCTATATACTTCATTACCTGCAATTGGATTCCATGTAAAAGCAGTTGAATTTGGAGGTATATGATTCCTAAAAACATTATTCCAACTTGTGGATTGGCCATTATAATAATATGAACCATTTGAATAC
>JAGNPC010000246.1 GCA_017989795.1 Paludibacter sp.
ACCATTTTGATAATGTGTGCAAGCATAGTTTCACTGCCTACTTTATCGGCTTTAAATTGGAAGCTACCTTTTTGATTAATAGTTCCCGCAAATACTTTGTCGTTTTCATTTTTCAACACAGGAACAGGCTCACCGCTCAACATACTTTCGTCAACAAAAGAGTTTCCGTTAATTACTATTCCATCTACCGCAATTTGCTCGCCTGGTTTTACCACAATTGTATTACCTATTTCAACTTGCTCAATGGGGATTTCCATTTGATAACCACCATCCTGTACAATCGTTACTGTTTTTGGCTGTAAACCCATCAATTTCTTTATTGCAGATGAAGTATTTCCTTTGGCTTTTTCTTCCAATAGTTTACCCAATAATATAAAGCCAATGATAACAGAAGCAGCTTCAAAATAAACGTGAGCGTGTAATCCCCTTTCGTGCCAAAATTCAGGAAACAGTGTGTTGAAAACACTGAAAATGTAAGCAACACCTGTGCTTAATGCCACCAAAGTATCCATATTGGCAGATCGATGTTTGGCTTGTTTCCAAGCATTGATGTAAAAATCTCTCCCTAACCAAAATAAAACTGGGGTACTTAAAAACCACGTTATTTCATTCGCAAAGGGCATATTCATAAAAAACATTCCGATTACTACTACAGGAATGGATAGTATCAACGCCCAATAGGTTTTCTTTTTGAGAGTTTTAAAGTTTTCTTTCTGAATATGCTCAATGGTCTCATCACCAGAAGGACTTTCATCAATTAACAAATCGTAACCAATACTTTGAACAACTTTTCTCAAATGCTCTACTTGTATCAAACTCGGTATAAATTCTACTGAGACCTTTGCATTTGCATAATTCACGCTTGCATTCACAACTCCTGCCTGAGATTTAAGCATACTCTCCACACTAATCGCACAAGAAGCACACGTCATTTGTAATACAGGGAATGATTTCTTTACGGTAGTTACTCCATAACCCAAATCTCGAATAGTTTTTACAGCTTCTGAAACTGTTTCCCGATTTTGAGTTTCAATGATTGCTTCCTTATTGTTGAGTTCCACTCGGTGTGATTCAACACCATTAAGTTTTGCCAATCCATTGTCTACAATTAAAGCACAGTGTTCACTTTCAACGCCTTCAAGTGGTATCCTAAATTCATTATTATTTGTTGCCATACCTTTTTTATTTAATTACAAGGCAAAGGTGGCAACATTACATTTCTTACCCGTTACCTGATTTTGGATTGTATTTGTAACATTTACACTTCGTCTAGTGGTTTGCGCTTTATTTCCTTGATATTCTTAAAGTGAGTAGGGGTAAGTCCTGTAACTTTTTTAAACTGATTGCTCAAATATCCAACACTCGAATAATTCATTTGATAAGCAATTTCGCTTAATGATAATTCGTCATAAACCAAAAGTTCTTTCACCTTCTCAATTTTTTGAGCAATGAAATATTTTTCAATAGTCGTTCCTTCAACTTCGGAAAACAGATTTGATAAGTAAGTATAGTCGTGATGAAGTTTACTGCTCAAATAGTCAGATAAATTCGATTTTAATTCGCTGTTGTTTTGGTGTATAATTTCAATAATGGAAGACTTAATTTGTCCGATTAGGCGACTTTTTTTGTCATCAATCAATTCAAATCCAAACGTTTTTAGATGATCGTCAAGGTTAGTTTTCTCAATTTCAGTCAAGTCGTTTTTGAGTTCAACTTCACCTAAACTAATATTCAAAGTTTGAAAACATAGTTTCTCTAATTCATTTTTCACTACCATTATGCAGCGATTACAAACCATATTTTTAATATAAATTTTCATATGCTAATGTTTATGTCGTGCGATGGCAAAAAAGTGGCTCTTTTGGTTTTGCGAAGGGTCGGTTTGTGTGTCGGGGCAAAACCAAATGTGCCGCTTGTGCGGCTGCCTAAAATTGTTTTTAAAAAATGCGGGGCGGCAAAAAAAAATAAAAAAACATTGGGGCGGCTTGAGTGTCGGATTACTCGCTGTCCCGTTTCAATATGGTCTGTATGTTTTTGGTCACCTGTCAAAATGGTTTGTTTTTGTTTTAATGTTTAAATTTTGGTCGGTCTATCGTCTTTGGAACGGTCGTCCTACCATTGGCTATAACAATATATATGCGAACTCAATTTCCTGTATGCGAACTCCTTGTTCGCATATTTCGCATTTGTTGGTATTAAAATAGTTCGCATACCCGCCTTATTTACCAATATGTGCAGTTTTGTTATTTTCGCCCCGCAAATATAAACATTATTTTCAGGGTTTTAAGGAAAATGAATGGATATTTAGGGGTTAGTTTGGTTGTTTTCGGTGCTTAGACGGCGTTCGCTTTTTTTAGTTCTTCGGCTGGATATTTTAAACCCCATCCCACTGCTCTGCCTGCGCGGTGGGATGGGGTTGGGGCTTTATGCTTTTGGGTCGGGTTTGTTGCGGCCTTTGCGTTGTGCTATCGAGCTGTTGTACTGGTCGATGCGGTTGTTGAGGCTGGTAACAAAGGCGGCGTACTTGGCATCGCCATCAATGGTGATGAGGGCGTTGATGCGGTCGACGATGGCTTTGTAGCTTTGGTCGGTGGCTATGCGGGCTGCTTTCATGTTGAAGGCGGGGCGGGCATCGTCTTCGGTGTTGCGACTTTTGACTACGAGCTCGAAGTCGGCCTGCTTGGCTTTCATTTCGGTCACCCAGTCGGCTAGGCCGAGGGTTGTGATGTCGGCTTGGGCGGCTTGAAGAGCTGCAAAAAAGCTTTCGGAGGCTGCGGTTTGCTTTTCGTCGGACAGGTAGGTGATGTCGCTGAAATTTTTGTTTATCAGGTCGACATTGGCTGCTGCCTGCTCCACGGCTGGGTTGAAGTGGTGCAACATGCCTTTTACTACTTTAAAAAACCCTCTTATGGGGTAGTCGCGTGCATCTTCGGCGGCGTTGAGGCGCTCGGAGTAGGTGTTTTTTTGTACTAAATCGAGCACTGATTTTTCGTCGTCGAGCTTGGTTTTGTGATCGACGGCTTGCGTTGTTACATTGAGTGTGGCTGCGCCATACTGATTAATGTACTCTTGGAGGTAGGTGTTGAAACCTGCGTGTTCTTCGTTTTGAAGTGCGTGTAAATTAACTTTTTTAATGACCATAGGAATTTAATTTTAAGTTTGAAAATTGTGTTTAAGAAAAAAATCTTATGTTGGAGATACAGTAAGAATCGGTTTATTAAGTGTAATGGCACGTGTGTAATGGGGAAAAAATAGTTTTTTTGGTGTTCCCAGTGTTGGGACGGCTGAAAAAATGTATAATTATGGTCGTCCCAAGTGTGGGACGAGGTGAAAAATGAATATTTGTGGTCGTCCCAACATTGGGACGAGGCAAAAATGAATATTTATAACAGTCCCACTGTTGGGACGCATGAAAAATGAATATTTTAGGGCGTCCCACTGTTGGGACGGTTGTTTTTATGCATTTTTTGTGTTTTCCCAGTGTTGGGAAAGCTTGAAAAATGCCTTTTTGCCATCGAATAGGAATGGTGACGGTAGCTTTTGGGTGTTTTAGTTGGCTACTTGTTGTGGGCCACAGTGCTGTGAAGTAATTTTGGTGTAAGTACGAGTTCATACTTGTAACAAATAAACGGTTATTAATTTCTTTGCATTATATGTATTTGTGCCGAAAGTGAACCGTATTTTGTGCTTGACGTAAACAAAACAGCCTTATATATTTTCAATTCGGTACTGCAAATGTAAAATATTTTTTTTGGATTTGCAAAATGCTTTTTTGTAATAATTAGTGGTGGTGTTGACTCTGAGTTGCAAGGCGGGAGCCTTGCTTTTGGCACGACGTAGGCAGAGCCTACGACGAACGGGCTCTAGCCTCTTGCTTTTGGCACGACGTAGGCAAAGCCTACGACGAACGGAGGACAGGTATGGTGATGAAATGCACTGCTGGCGGAATGGCTGCTGGGTGGGTGAGGGATTGAAGTGGCGTGCCGCCGTATTTCGGCGGTACAAGAACGAAAAGCCCGACCCGAGGTACGAGGGGGACCCCATGAAGAAATGAAAAAATGAAAAAATGAAGAAATGAAGAAAAGGAAGAATGAAA
>JAGNPC010000030.1 GCA_017989795.1 Paludibacter sp.
AAAACTGCCGATAAAATGACCGAAAACTATCAGTTTGCGGGTTTGTACGATCTTCGTTTAAAGGTGTCGCGCAAGGCGGAGCTTTTCCATATCAACGAATATTTATATGCCGAAGTGGAAACAGACACGCGCAAAAGTGGTGAGAAACAGTTCGACTACGTGGATCCTAAAAACCGCGCTGTGCAAATTGAAATGGAACAAGCTTGTACCAATCACCTACGAAAAATTGGCGCGTACTTAGAGCCAAAATTTACAAAAATTGAGTTCAACGAATCGAATTTCCCTGTCGAAGCTTCTGTTATAATCCCCGTGCGCAATCGTGCTAAAACCATCGATGATGCCATTCGCTCGGTGCTTTCGCAAAAAACATCCTTTGCGTTTAACCTTATTGTTGTGGATAATTTCTCGACCGATGGCACTTCCGAAATGATTGCCGAAATAGCTAAAACCGATGCGCGACTTATCCACATCACTCCTACGCGTAATGATTTAGGCATTGGCGGATGCTGGAATGTGGGCGTAGATTCGGAGCTTTGCGGTAAATTTGCCATTCAGCTCGATAGCGACGATGTGTATCAGGACGAAAACACACTACAGAAAATTGTAGATGCCTTTTACGCCCAAAACTGTGCCATGGTGATTGGCTCGTATACCATGACGAACTTTGCAATGGAAACCATCCCTCCCGGATTGATTGATCACAAGGAATGGACACCCGAAAATGGTCGCAACAATGCGTTACGCATCAACGGACTAGGAGCTCCACGTGCATTTTATACCCCTGTTTTACGCGACATCAAAGTACCCAACACCAGTTATGGCGAAGATTACGCACTTGGATTGCGCATTAGTCGCGAATACCAAATTGGCCGCATCTACGACTCCATTTACATGTGCCGCCGCTGGGACGAAAACTCCGACGCATCACTCGATGTGGTGAAAATGAATGGACATAATTTGTACAAAGATAAAATTAGAACGATTGAGTTAAAGGCGAGGAAGAAGTAAGAAAATTCTTCGCATTTACACCTTTCTTTTTTCTGCCAAAACACGGAGTAAAACAGCGCCAAAACACGGAGTGAAATAGCGCCAAAACACGGAATGTATTGTGTAATTCATTTATTATTAATATATTTGCATAAATTATTTTTAAGCAATGAAAACCGAAAATTATAAAAGCAGAATTAGTGATAAATTATTGCAGGAACAATTAGATTGTACTGGTGCTGTTTTGGTGGAAGGTGCAAAATGGTGTGGCAAAACTTTGTCGGCACTTCAATTTGCAAATAGTGTAATTTACATGCAAGATCCGGATGAAGGTCAGGGATATTTGGCATTGGCAGATAGCAAACCCTCGTTATTGTTGGATGGTGAGCCGCCCTTATTGATTGATGAATGGCAACTGGCAACGGTAATTTGGGATGCTGTTCGCTTTGCTGTTGATAGACGCAATAAAATGTCACAATTTATTTTAACAGGTTCAGTCACTCCAACCGACAATGCTATGTCGCATACGGGAACAGGACGTATTTCGCGCTTAACTATGCGTCCGATGAGTCTGTTCGAATCAGGTGAGTCAAACGGAACAGTATCTCTATCAACTCTTTTTGATGGCGAAACCGATATTGCATTTAGATCAACTTTAACAGTAGAGCAAATAGGAAATGCGATATGTCGTGGTGGTTGGCCAGCAGCGGTTGTGGCCAAAACTAGCTCTTCGCGCATTGCTCGCAATTATTTAGAGTCAGTAATTCAGATTGATATCAAACAAGCGGATGATGCTGAAAAAGATCCCGAAAAAGTGCGCTTATTGATACAATCTTTATCACGCAACATTTCAACTATGGCATCTTCGAAAACTATATTGGACGACATAAAAGCAAATCATTCACAACTTTCGGATAAAACTCTAAACGCATACCTCAATGCCCTTCGACGGATACATGTTGTTGAAGATGTGCCTGCTTGGCAACCTTCGTTGCGATCGAAAACGGCCATCAGAACTTCAAATAAACGTCAGTTTGTCGACCCATCGATTGCAGCGGCAGCTCTAAGGGTTGATGCACGAGGCATTTTGAAAGATTTCAAGACTTTTGGTTTTTTGTTCGAGTCACTTTGCACACGCGATTTTAGAGTTTATGCACAAGCTTTAGATGGAGATATTTTTCATTATCGCGATAAAAATGAACTTGAAGCTGATTTAATACTGAAACTGCGCGATGGTAGATGGGCAGCAATTGAAGTAAAGCTTGGTAACTCGGAGATTGATACGGCTGCAGCAAATTTACTGAAACTTACTTCGAAAATAAACACAGAGAAAATGAAAGAACCCTCTTTTCTGATGGTGCTTACAGGAGGAAATGTTGCCTACCGACGATCTGATGGCGTGCTAGTAGTACCCATTGGATGTTTGAAAGATTAAACCTTCTTATATAGATACTTGAAGCAGAATACAACAAGATAATGAATACAAATATCAAACAATTTTTCCACTCCCAACTTTCCACTTGGCCTCTTGCACACACAAACCTTGCAGGTCTCCAAACCGTTCAAACCAAGTCATTTTCGTTTGGCGATTTTGAGGTGCGTGTGCAGTTTAATCCGGCGCGCATCGTGTCGTCGGGGGCTAAGGTCGATGCCAAAACCATCGCTGAGCGCAAGTGCTTTTTGTGCGCCGCCAATCGTCCCGAAGCTCAAACGGGGATTGATTTTGGAGATTACGAAATTCTGGTCAATCCTTTTCCGATATTCCCGGAGCATTTCACCATCCCCCGCAAAGAGCATGTCGATCAGCAAATACGTCCGTACTTTGCCGATATGCTTGCATTGGCAAAGGCTATGGACGACTACCTTCTGTTTTACAACGGCCCTCGCTGTGGCGCATCTGCCCCCGATCATATGCATTTTCAGGCAGGCACCAAGGATTTTTTACCCTTGGTAACCGACTACAAAAAGCTTAAAAGCACACATACCGACTTATTGGTGTCCACCGAGACCATGCAACTGTTTCAGATGAAAAACTACCTCCGCACGGTTTATTGCATCGAAACAAATCACGAGCAAAGTGCCATTGATGCCTTCGAAAAATTGTACAATCACTTAGAAACTGATCCCGACCGTGAGCCATTGATGAATGTAGTTTGTCTCTACGAAGATCAGAAATGGTACACCTGGGTGCTTCCCCGCAAAGCGTTCCGTCCGTGGCAATACACTGCCGAAGCCGACAAGCAATTGCTGGTTAGCCCGGCAACCGTTGAGATGTGTGGCATTTTTATTACGCCTATCGCCGAGCATTTTGAGCGAACCACCAAAGAAGATATCGAAAGCATACTACAACAATGTAGTTTGTAGTTAAATATAAAAATACCTCAAAGTTAAAATTGAAGGCTATAATACAAATCGAATTTTAAGTTTATAAAAATATTGTTGGTAAATAAATGAGTCAAGTAGAACCAATTATACATGTCGGTATAGTATCGGCACCAAGCATCGAATTTGTGCTCAATGGCCTGTTTGCCGATGCAATTGGGAAACAATACACAGGAGCGTACAAGGCCGAATATAGCAACGGAATGATCGTTTTTGATAACCAGGAAACAGACCTGGTACTACTCGAACCACAATCGGATGATGCCTCGTTCGACTTAATTGACGTGGTGATTGGTATCAATTTTCACTGGGAGCGCAAAGAGAATCAGCGTTTCAAAGGGGCGTTGAAATTAATTGTCGAAAACGAAAAATTAACCGCCATCAACCGCATCGGCGTGGAGGATTACCTCACAAGCGTTATTTCGAGCGAAATGAGCGCCACTGCTTCGGATGAATTGCTCAAAGCACATGCGGTTATCTCGCGCAGCTGGCTGCTTTGCCCGCTGCAAGAGGCAAGAGGTGAGAGGCAAGAGGTAAGCAGTCCCGATAAATCGGGATCTTCGCTTCGCTACGATAAGCAGCAAGCGGTAAGTGGTAAGCAGCAAGCGGCAAGAGCGAATACTCCAAACTCAGAACTCAGAACTCAGAACTCAATACTAATCACCAAGTGGTACGAGCGTGATGCGCACACCAACTTCGATGTATGTGCCGACGATCACTGTCAGCGCTACCAAGGCATTACGCGCGCATCCACCGAGGCTGTACGCCAAGCCATTGAAGCAACGCGTGGCGAAGTGCTGTGGAGCGAAGGTGAAATATGCGATGCACGTTTCTCAAAGTCGTGCGGAGGTGCGTCCGAAACGTTCGAAAACTGCTGGGCTCCCGAGCATTATTCCTATCTCACCAAAGTGATTGACAACCCAACACCCCCCGCAGGATTTGAGCAAGACTTAACCATCGAAGCCCATGCTGAAAAGTGGATTCGTCAGTCGCCCGAAGCGTTTTGCAATACCACCGACAAAAAAGTGTTGGCTCAGGTGCTCAACAATTACGATCAGGAAACCACCGACTTTTACCGCTGGAAAGTGGAATACACCCAAGCCGAATTTTCCGAATTGCTGGCACGTCGCTCGGGCATTGACTTTGGCGATATCGTAGACCTGATTCCTGTAAAACGAGGAGAGTCGGCTCGGTTAATTCAGCTCAAAATTGTAGGTACGAAACATACTATCACTGTAGGGAAAGAGCTCGAAATACGCAAATGGCTGTCGAACTCGCATTTGTATAGTTCGGCTTTTGTGGTCGACAAATTGAATGTTGAGGAAGGTATACCAGAAAAATTTACCCTTACAGGTGCCGGCTGGGGGCATGGTGTAGGGCTTTGCCAAATAGGTGCTGCTGTAATGGGCGAAAAAGGGTATACGTATGACGAGATATTATTGCATTATTTTACAAATTCGGAATTAAACAAAATATACTAAAATGGAAAAGAAAAAATCACCCTGGACCTGGATTCCAACCTTGTATTTCGGACAGGGATTGCCTTATGTGGTAGCCATGACAGTGGCTGTGATTATGTACAAACGCATGGGCATATCCAATACCGATATCGCACTTTACACCAGTTGGCTGTATTTGCCTTGGGTAATAAAACCATTTTGGAGTCCGTTTGTCGATATTATCAAAACAAAACGTTGGTGGATTGTTAGTATGCAACTTTTGATAGGTGCGGGCTTGGCAGGCGTGGCTTTTTTGATACCTACACCCTTCTATTTTCAGGCTACGCTAGCAGTGCTTTGGCTTATTGCCTTTAGTTCTGCTACACACGATATTGCTGCCGATGGGTTTTATATGTTGGCGCTGGACAGCTCACAACAGTCATTTTTTGTAGGAATTCGAAGTACTTTTTATCGTTTGGCCATGATCTCGGGGCAGGGTGTTTTAATTATCGGAGCTGGATCGTTAGAGCATTATACCGGAAATATTAAATTAGCTTGGAGTATCACATTCTTTGTTTTGGCGGGGCTATTTGGCTTATTTTTTATTTATCATCGATTTATGCTTCCAAAGCCTACAGCAGATATTACTAAAACAGAAAACTCACCTAAAGAAATTTTTGCTGAATTTGGACGAACGTTTGTATCGTTTTTTAAAAAACCAGGCATTGGCCTAGCCATTACTTTCATGTTGTTGTACCGTTTAGGCGAAGCATTGTTGGTGAAAATGGCATCACCCTTTTTGCTTGATGGTAGAGACGTAGGTGGCTTGGGCTTAACCACTGAGCAGGTAGGCACTGTGTATGGTATTGTAGGTGTTGCATCGTTAACATTAGGTGGTATTTTGGGTGGCATTGCGGTGTCGCGCAAAGGTCTCAAGTACTGGATTTGGCCCATGGCTCTATGTATCACCTTGCCGCATTTGGCATTTTTGTACCTTTCATGGTTTTTACCCGAAAGTTTTGTTTTAATAAATGCAGCAGTAGCATTTGAGCAATTTGGTTACGGCTTTGGCTTTACTGCTTACATGTTATACATGATTTATTTTGCCAATGGCGAACACAAAACGGCTCATTATGCTATTTGCACGGGCTTTATGGCTATGGGTATGATGTTACCCGGAATGATTGCAGGGTGGTTGCAGGATATGATGGGTTATAATCATTTTTTTATGTTGGTAATGATATGTGCCATACCTACATTGGCAGTAATACCTTTTATGAAAATTGATAAAGATTTTGGTATAAAAAAATAAGCCACCCGATGCATTTTTCGTTTTCGTATTTATTCTTTCGCTATAAATTGTTGATATGGAACTTAGTTTAAGTATGTGGCTGTTAGTTATTCTGTCGGCAGTAATGATTGGCATGTCCAAAGTTGGTGTTAGTGGTATCGGAACGCTGGTTATTCCCATAATGGCATTTGTGTTTGGAGGAATGCCATCGTCGGGTTTGGTTCTGCCCATGCTTATAATGGCGGATGTGTTCGGAGTGATTTATTACCACCGAAGCACGCACTGGAAAACTGTTTTGGGTGTTTTGCCCTGGGCTTTTATTGGGATACTAGTGGGGTGGTTAGTTGGTAAAAACATCTCGTCGGAACAATTTAAACAGCTAATAGGCTTACTTGTTATTTTGAGTTTAGTAGTTATGGGCTGGACGGAATTGAGGAAAAAGAAAGCTGCTTTAACAGTAACTCACAAAGCTATGGTTTCTATTCCATTTGGTGTTATGGGTGGCTTTTCAACCATGATTGGTAATGCTGCAGGTCCAATTATGAGTGTGTACTTATTGTCTAAAAATCTGCCTAAAAAGGAGTATATAGGCACAGCTGCTTGGTTTTTCTTTATCATCAATTTATCCAAAATGCCATTGCAAATTTGGGGATGGAACAATATTACAATCAAAACGCTTAGTTTTAATTTGATGTTGCTACCGGCCATAGCTCTAGGAGCCTATTTAGGAATAAAAATTGTGAAACTATTTCCTGAAAGTATGTACCGTTGGTTTGTGCTGGGCGCTACATTTTTCTCAGCATTAGCCTTATTGTTCTAATCTATATGGTAAAAGTTCATCTTGTTTATTGAGCATATTCCAAAATAATGCTTATTTTTGCAAGTCGTTGCTCTAACAAAAAAATAAAAATGGATATTACTTCCGAAATACTTTTCAAAGTGCCCGAACCTACCTTGCGTAGGTTGCCTTGGTATTTAGCTTATGCCCAGTTGGTACTTAAAAATGGTGAAACTTTTCTATCGTCAACACAAATAGCCAAAAATATTGCTGTTGATGCGTCAATGGTTGCCAAGGATCTTTCGTTTGTACAAATTACAGGTAGAACACGCGTGGGCTACGATGTTAAGGAACTGGTGGATGTGCTCGAGAAATTTCTTGGATTTACCAATTCACATCAAGCATTTTTGTTTGGTGTGGGTAGCTTGGGTGGAGCATTGATGCACGATAATGGGCTGGAGCAGTTTGGCCTCGAAATAGCTGCCGGCTTTGATGTGAAACATGAACTTACAGGGACTAGTATCAATAGAGTGCCTATTCATCACTTCGATCGTTTTAAAGAATTACAAAAGAAAACAGGCATCAATATTGGCATTCTTACTGTTCCAGTGGACAAAGCACAGGCTGTAGCCGAAGCAATGGTGGAAGGTGGAATAAAAGCGATATGGAACTTTACGCCCTATCGCATACGCGTACCCGAACGAATTGTTGTTCAAAATACCTCTATTTATGCACATCTTGCGGTCATGTTCAATAGGTTGAACGAGATTAACGCTTGCGAAGAGTGCGAAAAACAAAATAAATAACGCATTGCTATGAAAATATTAGCCATTGGTCAAAATTATACGGAACACAACAAAGAGTTAAATTCCAAACATCCCGATCAGCCCGTTGTGTTTATGAAAGCCGATACGTCGGCACTTCGTAACAATAAGCCATTTTACGTGCCCGATTTTTCGCAAGAAATACACTACGAAACGGAATTGTTGGTGAAAATAAACCGTATAGGCAAAAATATTGCGCCTCGTTTTGCACACCGTTATTATTCCGAAATTGGCCTTGGTGTTGATTTTACGGCGCGCGATATTCAGCGCAAACTCAAAGCCGAAGGGAAGCCTTGGGAAATAGCCAAAGCTTTTGATAACTCCGCTGTTATAGGCGATTTTTTGCCTTTAGAATCATTAGGTGATGTGCAAGATATTCGGTTTAGCCTCAATTTAAATGGGGAAATTGTTCAAAATGGACACTCGGCCGATATGATTTTTCCTATCGATGAACTGATAGCCTACATTAGTAAGTTTTTTACATTAAAAATTGGCGATATTATTTTTACGGGAACGCCGGCTGGTGTAGGTGTTGTAAAACCTGGTGATAAGCTACAAGGGTATATTTTTGAGCACAAAATGTTCGATTTTAATGTTAAATAACCAAAGCATTGCACTTTTAAATAATAATTAGCTGTCCGAAACGTTATTAGATTTGTTATATACGTGTTTATGAACTCGTTTTCAAGGCATTTACTTTATTATTTTATTATGTCACTAAGAATTTTTCTACCCTATATACTTGTTTTTGTTGTTTTATTAAAGTTGCAATCTCAAGAAATTATGTCAGTTACGGAACGCAACCTAGCTAGGCAGAGCTATGCACCAACTTCGGTGTTAGCAAACGGTCGTTTTGTGAAAATTGCAGTTGTCAACACAGGTGTATACCGATTAACTTACGAGGACCTGAACGCTATGGGCGTAACGCCAGCCAATGTGCGCATTTTTGGTTATGGAGGCGAAGTTTTAGATCAGGATTTCACGAAACCCATGCTCGATGACTTGCCCGAAGTAGCAATACACATGGAAAAAGGGAGCGATGGCGTTTTTAATGCTGGCGATTATATTTTGTTTTATGCAAAAGGAATAAATAAATGGGTGTATAATAATTCGTTAAATGTATTTACGCATAAAATCAATTCGTATGCTACCAAGGGCTACTATTTTGTTACTTCCGATGCCGGTGTAGGTCGAAAGATTGAAACAACTACACTCGAAACACCTTCCACTGCTAACGTTATTTCGGTAGATGAATTTACAGATTATAGCGTTCACGAAAAAGAGCTATATAGCATTGCCGAATCAGGCAAGGAGTTTTATGGAGAGAAGTTTGGCATCAACAAGTCAATGAGTTACGTGTTTGAATTCCCGAATATCGTTAAATCTAATACTACAAAAGTAAGGCTAGATGTAGCCGCAAATGCACCCGAAAACACGTCGTTTTCATTATCATTGGATAATGAGCAAACAAAAAATTTAGTCGTTCAAAAAAAATCAAGTGATTACTACGAAATGGGTGTTGGAGCAAATACAATTTTCAATTTCACACCCACACGCGATGCGCTTTCATTTAATTTAGTTTATAATTTCACTAATTCGGGATCAACAGGCTATTTAAATTTCATTGAAATAAACGCGCAAAGAGCTTTAACCATGAGTGGCGCATTTATGCCATTTAGGTATACGAAGGAATTGGGAAGTAGCAACTATTTGAAATATAAAATTGCAAATGCAAATGCAAGTGTTCAGGTTTGGGATGTCACAGAGGCACAAAACGTACGAACCATCCAAACGCAAATGCTAGATTCGAAACTTAGCTTTACAGCACCAGGTGGAGAGCTTCGTCAATATGTGGCAGTTGACACCAAACAGGCATCAGGCTTTCCAAAGCCCGAAACCATAGGCGCAGTGGTCAATCAAAATCTGCATGGTATGCCCCAAGCCGAAATGATTATTATTACGCATCCCAATTTTCTTTCGCAAGCCAAAGAGTTGGCACAGGCACACAACACGATGGATGGTTTACGGGTGAATGTGCTTACTACCGATCAAGTGTTTAATGAGTTCTCATCTGGCACACCCGATGCTACTGCCTATCGCAAAGCTATGAAAATGTTTTATGATAGAGCAAATAATTCTGGTGTTAGTGCCGATAGGCCAAAGTATCTATTGCTTTTTGGACGTGGAACGTATGATAATCGAAAAATACTAAACAATTCAGGCGATAACTTAATTCTTACTTATCAGGCCGATAATTCGTTATTACTCACATCCTCTTATGTCACAGATGATTACTTTGGTTTTCTCGACGACAACGAAGGTGCCTACCTTGCGTCTAATCTTCTCGACGTTGGGATAGGTCGTTTTCCAGTTAGCAATGCACAGCAAGCAACTGATATGGTAAATAAAACCATTTCCTATATGCAAAATACAAACAAAGGTAAATGGAAAAATCAACTTTGTTTTTTGGCCGATGATGGAGATAATTCATTGCACATGTCGCAAGCAGATGATATTACCGATATTATTGCGGCTAACTTTAAATCGTATCAATTGAATAAAATTTTCCTTGATGCTTACAAACAAGAGATTACAGCAAGTGGTGAGTCCTATCCTCAAGCTCGCGAACAACTACATGAGCTTATTAATAAAGGGCTGTTATATCTTAATTATACCGGCCATGCAAGCTCTTTGGGGTGGACGGGCGAGAACATGATGTCGTACAACGATGTGTTGAATTTTGAAAATAAGATTTTACCTATTTGGTTTGGTGCAACATGTAACTTTTTGCAATTTGATATTAAGACTATTTCGGCTGGCGAACAAGTTGTACTTAATCCAATTGGCGGGGGTATAGGGATTATATCGGCTGCAAGGCCAGTTTATGCTTGGCAAAACTTCTATGTAAATAAGTATTTTGCCGAAAATTTATTTAAAAAACAAAATGGAAAACACCTGCGTGTGGGTGATATAGTGGCACTTGCAAAGAATAGTGTAGGCACTGAGAATAATAAACTATCCTATGTTTATATGGGAGATCCGGCTTTAAAACTTAATTATCCTACCGATTATACGGTGCAAACAACCAGCATTACAAGCAATTCAGGTATCCCGATCGATACTTTAAGCGCTATGTCGGTAGTAAAAGTGAAAGCACAGATACAGGATGATAATAATTTTAAAGTTTCGACGTTTAATGGAAGTGTCTATGTTGATGTGTATGATAAACTTCAAACTATTACCACGCAAAACAACCATAATGAGGGAAGTATGACCTACTCTGATAGGCCCAATATCCTATTTTCGGGTAAAGCTACGGTTACAAACGGTGAAATTAGTTTTACATTTATGCTGCCTAAAGACATAAAATACAATTATGGCGGCGGACGAATAAATTACTATGCTACAGGTAACGATAGTACCGAAGCGCAAGGATATTACGAAAACTTTACTGTGGGTGGTACTAGTAATAATATTGTGTATGAATCAAATGGACCCGAAATAGAGTTGTTCATAAATTCGATAAACTTTAAAAGTGGTGATAAGGTGAACGAAACGCCCGTACTGATGGCCAACATCAAGGATCAGAGCGGTATAAATAAAGTTGGAAGTGGTATTGGGCACGATTTGTTGATTACGATCGATAATGATTTTTCGTTATCCAAAATTGTAAATGACTATTTTGAAACGAACGAAAACTCCTATGTAAGTGGCACACTAAACTATAAACTTGCTGGTTTAGACGAAGGTAAACACACATTGACTTTTAAAGCTTGGGATTTGTTAAATAATTCGACAACTAAAACAATAGAATTTGATGTTGTAAATGGTTTGAAGCCTACTATTTTTAAAGCTTATAATTATCCAAACCCTGTTGTGGAGAAAACTAATTTTATAATTGAACATGATAGGCCTGAAACTGTTCTATTTACGAAAGTAGAAATTTTCGACTTATCAGGACGCAAAATATGGGAGTTTTCACAAAATAATGCTGATGAAATTACTTGGGACCGATTAGGTTCGGATGGTGTTAAAGTGAATGCTGGTATGTATATTTACAAGCTAAGTGTCAACACTTCTTCGAGCGATGTTTATTCAAAATCAAATAAAATGCTGATAGTTGGGCAATAAAGCCTGTCAATTTCTTTTGCATTACAGTTTTTAATTGTATTTTTGCATTTCTGTTTTACACAAAAAAATAATAAATATAAAAAATCGTCAGATTGTTATAACTTAATAATACATTGCTGACTGTTACGAAAGAGCCAACAAATTTATGAAACAAACGCTAATTATTGCAGTTATCCTTCAAGTAGCTTTTATGAGCACTTATGCACAAACTTCAGAACCAAACCCAATTTTTATTGCTGTACCATCCTTAACTATTGCTCCCGATGCACGTGCAGGTGGTATGGGTGATGTAGGTGCTGCTACTACACCTGATGTAAACTCGCAATATTGGAATCCATCTAAATATGTGTTTATGGAAAGTGATGCAGGTCTTTCTTTATCTTACACTCCTTGGTTACGATCA
>JAGNPC010000247.1 GCA_017989795.1 Paludibacter sp.
TGACTGAATATGTTCCGTTTTTTGTCTTAACCGTTCGGCAAGCAGGGCATTTTTCCAACTACTGATATAAATACTCGGAACTTCAGAGATTTTATTCGCACATGGAATCCACTTCACTTCGAGCATCAAATGATTGTATTTGTGTTCAATAGTAGTCGGATAACGAAGAATCATTTGCGGTATTTTCTCTCCATCGGCACGAAAAATTTCAGCATCGGAATTTTTCACCACATGTAAAATAACCGTATCGAACGATTTATCAGTTGTATGATTGTGACGATGCCAGTCGGAGGCATTGATGTGAATTTCGATGTTTCCGGCCCAAAGCGTATCGTTAATTTTAACTTTGGCATTAAAAAAATCAGGACCCGAATCGCTATTCAGCTTCCCTATATCTACAATTTCAATCTGCTGACCATCAGTAGTCAGCAAATCGGTTTGAGCAAACAATTTGTTTTGCCACACATAATGTAAAAACGATTCCTTCATAGGTTGCTAATAAAACGGTACAAAATTACAATAAACCCGAACGATATCCCTTTGCAATCCAAAACTCAAGTGCTTTGGGAAGTGCGATCAACACATTGTTTTGCGCTTTTATCGAATCGTGAAAAACCACGATTGAACCATCACGCAAATGATTTTCAACATTTTTATACACCTGCATAGGGCTTAAATTCCGATTATAATCGTGCGTTATCACATCCCACATAATAATGCGATAATTTGATTTCAACGCGCGTATTTGTTTACGGGTAATATGTCCATGTGGTGGTCTGAATAAATCACTCTTTATCCATTGCGAAGCTAATGCTACATTATTTACATAATCATCCGTTTCGGTATTAAACCCTTTTATATGATTAAACGTATGATTCGCCGTTCGATGACCTCTACGTATAACTTCCTGATACAATTCAGGATATTTACGCACATTATCGCCCACACAAAAAAAGGTAGCTTTCCAACCATAAGCATCCAATATATCGAGCACCTGGGGTGTCACTTCTGGAACAGGACCATCATCAAAAGTGAGGTAGATCACTTTTGATGATGATTTTACTTTCCACTGTACCGATTTACCAAAAAGCGGTCTTAAGAACCTAGGGAACTGGAGGTTCATTGCATGTCGGCTCCTTTGGTATAATTCATATAAATTGGCATGTACTTATTCATGATCGTTTTTTGCTTCTCTTGATCACAAATACGAAGTACCTGATTCAACACAGCCATATTATGTCCAATACGATTCGCAACACTACTACGTTGACCCGATGTAAGACTATTATACCAACTTAAATTTTCAACCGCACTTGCCGCTACAGCATCCATAATGGCATCGCCTTTTTGAACCTGACCCAGTTTGTAATAATACTCAGCTAAAGTTGTCGACACATAATCGTGAGGAACAGTAGCTCCAGGAATCATTTTTTCGCAATAATCAAGCGCCTTCAAGGTTTTCACTTTGTCGCCCTCGTTGTAGAGTGCTGCCACCATTTGCGAGAACATCATACGGTGTGTGCGACACATACGCATGGTATTTTCATCAATATACACCTTTGGATCGGCGATGTTACCAAATTTAAATTTGGTCATCATATTCTCATACATTTCTTTGGTATTTACGCCTGGCCCAGTACCTTTTACACCTACTGGAAGTATTTGGTATGCAAGCCCAGTAAGTTGAAAATAATCACTTAACCCCATATAATAATCGTCGCCAACGGTAACGGCAAAGTAAATTGGTCGTTTCCAGTTGTTGGTGCGAAGCATTTCAAGTATCATCAACTCACTTTTTGTAAGTCTTTGTTGCGTCAGGTCAATGTTAATTTGCGGTACTATCTCGGCAGCTCTTGCAGCTGGAACGGCACCTGCTTTTACTACTTGGTTTGCATCAACAGGTAAATATAATTGTTTTGAAGGTATAAAGCCTTCACCTTCAACATCTTTAAACTGACCACGTTTAAGTAAAAAGTCATAAGCCATATTTATATCAATCGCTTCTTTTACTTGATCTTCGACATAAACAACTTCGTTTTTACCCGACACATAATCGGCAGGATTCCAACTGATTGGCAGAGGCGCTGACTCATAAGCTCCACGTTTCATTTGGTCGATATACCAATCGGTTTGCAAGTAGCTTAAGTTACATACACGCACGTCGGTTCGTTTGCCTTCTACTTCTTGGTTGTACCAAAGTGGGAAGGTATCGTTATCACCATTCGAAAAGATAATAGCATCCTTTTTAATGGACATTAAATAGTTTTGACCAAAATCGCGCGCTACAAAGCGGTTGCTTCTATCGTGATCGTCCCAGTTTTCGGATGCCATCAAAGCAGGAACACCTAACGCAACAAGCGACACCAGTGCAGCAGCCATTGTTTTATGAATGTATTTGTCAATAGCCTTAATAATAGCTAGCACGCCCAAGCCAATCCAGATTGAAAAAGCATAAAACGAACCCGCATACGCATAATCGCGCTCACGTGGCTGGTAAGGGGTTTGATTTAAGTAAATAACAATGGCCAACCCTGTTAGCACAAAGAGCAACATAGTTACCCAAAAGCCATGACGACCTTCTTTGCCACCATAAAATTGGAACACTATACCAAGTATACCAAGTATTAACGGAAGGAAATACAATTTGTTTCTTCCTTTATTTTCGGCCAATTCGGTAGGTAAATTTGTTTGATCGCCTACGAATAGTTCGTCAATAAAATCAATACCCGAGATCCAATTTCCTCTATCAATTTCACCATGTCCTTGCAAGTCGTTTTGGCGGCCAGCAAAGTTCCAAAGGAAATAGCGCATATACATAAACCGAACTTGGTAATCGAAGAAAAAGCGTAAGTTTTCGCCGAAAGTAGGTTTCACTTCCGTGCGCTGTTGGCCACAATAATCAAAAGTAATAGGCGTTCCGCTTACGTTAGCCCATTGCTTATAAGCTTCAATATGTGATGGTTGTGTGCTGTACATACGTGGAAAAAACATATTGAACTTATCATTCATTACATAGTCCGTTTTATGACCAATAAGCAAGTACTCATCTTTGTCAGTTGCCGATACTTTTGGTTTTGGTGTATACTGTGCATCGCCAATTTTCTCTATCGGAATGCAGTTATTGCCTTCAACCCTCAACTCAACTGGCGCATTGTAAACTGGGCCATAAATCAAAGGTCGATCGCCATATTGTTCACGATTTAAATAGTATTTAAGTGCAAAAACATTGTCGGGCGAGTTCTGATCCATAGGTGGATTAGCAGCCGAACGAATTACGATAACCGTGTACGATGAATATCCAATTAAAACAACGGTAATCATTGCCAAGGCTGTATTTAACCAACGTGCATTTACAAAATTGCGTTTCAAAAAGAACAAAGTCAACATGGCTCCTATCAGCAAGATACCTAAAAATACATGCGAGCCAAAGAATGGAATACCTACCAACGAAACCGCAGCAACAAATGAAATGATGGTACGCACATAGTTTGTATTCACATAGGATTCGTACAAAGCCCACGATAAAACGGCAATAATCAATGCAATATAAATAAACAAGCCTGTATTGAACGACATGCCCAGCGTATTTACAAAAAACAACTCGAACCAGCACGCCACTTCTACAAATCCAGGGATAATACCGTATAAAACGACACCCAATACGATAGCTGAAACAAGCATAGCCATCAGCACACCTTTAGCTGATGTTTTATAATTACGGAAATAATATACCAATACAATAGCCGGTATAGCTAGCAAGTTAAGTAAGTGAACACCAATGGATAGACCCATTAAATAAGCAATAAATATCAACCATCTATCTGAGCCATCACGATCGGCCACACGTTCCCATTTTAATATAGCCCAAAACACCACCGCTGTAAATAGCGACGAATAAGCATACACTTCACCCTCAACGGCTGAGAACCAAAAGGTATCAGAGAAAGTATAAGCCAAAGCGCCAACCATACCCGAACCCAAAATACCAATAATATTAGCTACGGTATAGTCTTCTTCGGTTTTGGCTACTACTTTACGTGCCAAATGTGTTATTGTCCAAAATAAAAATAAGATAGTAAAAGCA
>JAGNPC010000248.1 GCA_017989795.1 Paludibacter sp.
GCTCATCACCTGGTCAATACATTGCCACGCCCATTCAACATGCTAATTATCCAGGGATTGGCTTGCCGCGCTACATTCCATCTATGCAAGCTTTTTTAATACGCATTAGCCAGCGGATCTGGCTTTAATAATAACTACAGCGTTCAACCAGCAGCAAGCAACATTACGTACAACGGCTATATATCAATCATAAACACCCAAATACCTGCTGCAACTGGCTATCAGCCAACTTCGATAAGCGAACAGACGTATACTAACTCCACCAAACGAACCACTTCAAACCAAAGCAATGACTATTCCAAAATAGGCGATTTAAAAATGCTAGCTGATGTGATAAACAGAGGTGACGAAAGAACAACAGCCATTTTTGGCAACACCGATAATAACGTAGCCATAGGGTTGCAAAATTCAAACAACACGCCGTTTCATGCTCCCACCATTAATCCAGGAGGAGATATAGAGGGCGACCCACTGCCATTATCCGACGATTTGCCCATCTATTTCGCGCTTATAGCTATTTATTTTACAGCTAAAACGATGCGTAAGAAATTTAATGCTTTTGTATCAGGGACAAAAAAAAACTGCTAAATTAGTTCAATACTAAGTTAGCAGTTTTTTTTATATAAAAATATTTTCTCTAATTCAACTTAGCAATATCCTCCCAAAAAGTAGGATACGATTTACTAACCACATGAGGCTCTTCAACACACAAAGGAGTAACTAAAGCCGCAGGAGCAAACGCCATTGCCATTCGATGATCTTCGTAGGTAGCAATGCTTATTTCACGCGCCACCTCGCAACGCTCACCGCTCCAAGCCAATTCTCCCTCGGCAGGTTCATAAAGCACAAAACCAAGCTTCGCCAATTCGGCTATCAGAGCAGCTACACGGTCGGTCTCTTTAATTTTCAGGCTTTGCACACCCTTAAAATGAAACGGTATAGCACGCATACAGCAAGTTACAGCAAATGTTTGTGCCAAATCGGGTTGATCAAGGAAATCATTTTCGAACTTCGCACAATAATCACCTGTTGCTTCCAACTGAACACCTTCAGCACTAAAAACCGACGAAACGCCCAATTGCTCAAACAATTCAGCCACTTTACTATCGCCTTGTGTGCTTTTAGCATACAATCCTTTCAGAAATACACGTCCTTTACCAGCTATGCTCAACACCTCAAACCAGTACGAAGCAGCCGACCAATCCGACTCAACCACATACTGCACAGGCACATAGTTTTGCGGACGAACATCAATGGTATTATTCTCAAAGCATACATCCACACCATATTCCTTCATCATGCTCATTGTCATCTGAATGTAAGGCACCGAAATCACTGTACCTTCGAGCTTAATCGTTAAACCCTGCTGCATGTAAGGCGCCACCATCATCAAAGCCGAAATATACTGACTGCTCACACCACCATTCAAGGTAATTTCGCCTCCCGTAAGTGCACTTCCAAAAATACGCAAAGGTGGGAAACCCTCATTCTCCACATATTCTAGTCTACCGCCCAACGCATTTAAAGCATCCACCAACAGTTTAATCGGACGCTGCTTCATACGCTCGCTACCGGTAATAATCCATTCACCAACCGTTTTCGACAAAAAGGCCGTCAAAAAACGCATCGAAGTCCCCGCTGCACCAATATCAAAAGTCGTATCGTTTGAGTTCAACGCACGTATCATCACACGCGTATCATCACAGTCCGATACATTTTGCACATCGTACGCACTATAAGCCAATGCATTTAAAATCAAAGCCCTATTACTAATACTTTTCGAACTTGGTAAATTTATCTGCAAGTCAATATTATCGCTCTTTAGCGACAGTTCTTTTTTCGTCATTTTCTTTTTCTTATCCTTAAAATAAAACCACTTATCACACCCCTGTATGTCCAAACCCACCAGCACCACGCTCCGTATCGCCAAGCACATCCACCTGCATCCATTCGGCCTGCACATGCGATGCAATCACCATCTGACAAATACGCTCACCATCCTCAATCACAAAATCCTCGGCCGAAAGATTCACCAAAATCACACAAATCTCCCCCCGATAATCCGCATCAATCGTACCCGGCGAATTGAGCACCGTAATTCCTTTTTTAATTGCCAACCCACTACGCGGACGAATTTGCGCCTCGTAACCCACCGGCAATTCCAAATACAAACCCGTAGGTATCAACATTCGCCCCAAAGGTTTCAGCGTCACCGCCTCCTCCAAATTCGCACGCAAATCCATACCCGCCGATTGCAACGTAGCATACTCAGGCAACGTATGCTTCGATTTATTTACAATTTTAATTGTCATTTTCTATCAATATTTATATCCCTATTTAACCTCTAAGTCGCCAAGCATGGCGTCTCTACTGTTTTTATTCTAATTTCTAACTTCTAATTTTATATGGGCGTGCCCCTCGAAATACTCGGGTCGGGCTTGGAGCTTTATCCCGAATTATCATCGGGGTCTTGTACTGCCGAAATACGGCAGCACGCCACTGCAATCCCTCACGCTCACAGCTACACTCCCACTTGCAGCACATTTATTCAGCATTCTAAACCCAGAGAAAATCAAGAAAAACATTTTTGTACACTTTCTCCGAATGGAGAAAATAGATAAAATTCATTTCAACTACCTTCTCCGTATGGAGATTGCATAAAAAACTAATTTTTACTCCTTTCTCCGTATGGAGACTGTATAAAAAACCATTTTCAGCCCTTTTCTCCGTTTGGAGACTGCATAACTACAGCTTTATTCTGTATAGCTTTCGTCAATCTTACGCTAAAATCTTCCAATTATAAGACGCCAAGCATGGCGTCTCTACACATTCACATCACCACATCACCACATCAATCAATACTTCAACCATTTCCACATTTCCTTCCAGGTCGTTTTTTTACCATACATCAAAATACCCGTGCGATAAATCTTACCAGCCAACCAAGTAGTACCCACAAACGAAAGCACCAATATACTGATCGACAACGCAATTTGCCAAAACGGCACATCAAAAGGCAAACGAACCATCATCACTATGGGCGAAGTAAACGGAATCATCGAACACCAAAACGCCAAAGGCCCATCCGGATTTTCGGCACTAAAAACACCAGCATAAATCGCAAAAATAATCGGCAACATGATGGGAAGCGAAAATTGCTGCGTATCCGTTTCATTATCCACAGCCGAACCTACCGCCGCAAACAACGAAGCATACAACAAGTATCCACCCAAGAAGTAAATTACAAACAGAACGATGATTTGCACAAAATCCATCCCATTTACCGCCGTCATAAAGTCAGCCACCTTGGCCTGCACTTCACCGCTAGGCATTCCCTGCATACCCTGTTGCGATAGTTGTTGCATTTTCTGCAATTGCTCTGCGTCCATGTCTTTCACAAAGGTTGTTGACAATCCAAACAAAATAGCCGAGGTAAGTAGCACCCACATCATAAACTGCGTAAGCCCCACCAGAGCAATCCCAATAATTTTACCCATCATGAGTTCAAAAGGTTTTACGCTCGAAATCATCACCTCTACAATGCGATTCGTCTTTTCTTGCACCACACCCGACATTACTTGTGCACCATAAATCACAATAAACATGTAAATGATAAAGGCCGTAATCATACCAATAGCCAAAGCTAACTCAGCCGAAGCCTCCTTTTCGTCGCCATCCTCACTCCATTTAATGGTTTTGAGTTCAATGTTTGTGTTCGACTTTTCAACCATCTCCTTTAAATTCGGAATGTTATAAGCCGCCAACTTTTGCTCCTCAATGTACTTGTTCAACAAGCCCGACACATAGGTTTTAAGTTCCAAGTTTACCTGTTTCTCGGAATACATAACAGCAGCCGTAGAGTCTTTACTTAAATCCTTGCTTATAAAAAGCAATGCCGCAAATTCCGACTCCTTATCATTGGCTGCTTTTAACGAATCAACAGGCGCATTACTAAACACAAAACTATACGACTCATTGTTTTTTAGGACATCTTTGTATAGACCCGATTTATCGACCACCACAATATTTTTGATCTTATCATCTTTGATAGTACCTAGATAAACAA